>CAZYHO010000158.1:0-9834 GCA_964647495.1 uncultured Akkermansia sp.
CAGACTCCCGGCAGATACCGCTCTCCTCCTCCGCAGATCACGATGCCTCGCGGCAGTTCCGCGCCCGGCCACGGAATCCAGCGGGCCATTGCCTCCTGCCGAAGCCGGCGTTGTGTCTGCCACTCTTCCGGCTCCTGCGCTCCCGGCGCGCTTGAATCAGCATGGTTGTGCATAACTGTGCCGCGAGCATTTCAACGCCATCCCTTCAAGTCAAGCGACGACGTCCGATCCAAGGTTCGGATTTTACTTCACGGCATCGGGCGTGACGGGCTCCGGTGTCGGCTCTCGCGGTTCGTTCGGCCGGTCTGGCGGAGGCGTGGTCGTTTGATACCCGGGACATTGTGGATGAGGTCGCGCCAAGACGGGGAGGCGGAGGGGTGACGGGCAGGGTATCCGGGTCGGGGTTGAATTGTCCCGAAGCGTGGCTTCGTTCCCGGAATGAAGAGATTTCGCAGCGCACCGGGAGGACCGGGGCATTCCTTTTACGCCGAACTTATGCGGGTGAAGGCCATGCTGCAGGAACCCTGCGTGGAATTCTCCGACATCCAGGATGCTTTCCTCGACATCAGCGAGCAATTCCCCGACTTCCACCAGGCTGGCTTCCTCGTGAAGCAGCTCCGTCCCAGGGAACTCGCCGTGATCGGGTCCGGGATCGGAAACGCGGGCTTCGACGAGAGCCAGGCCGTCGTGCATGCCTTCCGCATCAGCGCCTGCGAGTTTCCATTGCCGCCGCCCGATCCGGAGCGGAATTGAACATTCCGCCGGTCCTCGCACGACGCACGTTTTCGATTCGCGGCGCTCCGGCCGGGGCGGTCCATTCCGGCGCGTTCGCCCAACGGCCTCCTTGAACCCGGGAATGAGCGGGGAGATTTCCGGCGAAGGGAGTTTGGCGTTGCCAAGCGGCGATTCCTCGCTAAGAAGCCGTCTTCACCGCCGATGTAGCTCAGGGGTAGAGCAGCTCATTCGTAATGAGCGGGTCATCAGTTCAAATCTGATCATCGGCTCCAGGAAATCAACGAATTGCGGTGTCACGGCGGCGCGGATTGGTGGCGCCGGCTCGCAGAGCCGGCAAGGCGGATGGGGCAGGCAGACTGGCTAGGAGGTGATTTGGGCCGGGAGAGGTTCGACCGAGGAGTCGGCCTGGGAGCGGAGGGCGGCGTCGAAGAGCTGGTGGCTGGCGAGAGCTTCATCGGGTGTGACGCAGCCGAAGCGGCCGTCGAGGCGGCCGGCGCGTTCGAGGAGGAAGGCGGCCCACATTTGCTGCATGAGGTCGGGGAAGCCTGGTTCGAAGATGCCGCCGGTGATGGTTTTGAACGGCATGGCGAACCCGAGGTCGGTGCGCTGCCACCATTGTTCCTTGTCGCGGCGGAAGATCCGGAGGGCCTTTGGGTCGGTGGTGTTGAAGCGGACGCCGCCCTCGGTGCCGAGAGCCTCGAAGAACCAGGAGTTCGTGGCGCCGGGCGCGAGGCGTTTCATTTCCAGCGTCATCGGGACGCGCTGCCCGAGGGCCTCGGTCCAGGTATGGAGGACGGCGTTGTCCCATGTATCGCACGCGGTGGTGGTGCCGTCCGGATTCGGGCGCTCGGGGAATCCCTTTTGGAGCTGGGCGTAGACGCTGAGCGGATTCCATCCGAGGCGGAGCGGGAGGTGTAGCGCGTGCATGCCGAGGTCGCCCATGACGCCGATTTCGCCGCAGGTGCGGCTCAGGCGTTTCCAATTGGCGGGTTTCGTCGGGTCGAGGTCGCTGCTGTGGTGGAAACCCGAGCGCACTTCGAGCAGCCGGCCGAGCGCGCCGTCGCGAGCCATGGTGAACGCGCGCTGGGCGCCCGGCAGGAATGGAAACTCCGAGCTGCATCGGCAGAAGCGGCCTGTCTGCGCGATGGCATCGACGATCTGGCGCGCGGCGGCGAGGTCGATGCCGAAAGGTTTTTCGGCGAAGAGGTCTTTGCCGGCGCGGAGCACCTCGACGTACACCGCCGCATGGAGGTCGTGCGGCAGGGCGACGTAGACGACGTCCACATCAGACGAGCCGAGCAGATCGCGGTAGTCGTGCGTTTTGAGGCGCACGGTGGGTATGCGGTCGAACCATCGCAGAACGGGCTCGCTGAGGTCGGCCACCGCGGTCAACAGGGGAGTGAGGCCGGTATCCTCCAAGGCGCACCAGCGGGCAAAGGCGCTGGCCATTTCGCGGCCCATGAGGCCGCCTCCGATGATGCCGATGCGTACGGGTTCCGGGGTCATGCGTAAGGATCTGGGGTCGATGGAAGGTCGCAGTCATTGGCCGGGAGCGCCGCCGAGCGCAACCGGGATTTGTGTTCCATGCCCGCCGGGCAGTGGCCAGTGGCCAGTGGGGGGTGAGGGGTGAGGGGTGACGAACGACGAACGACGAACGACGAACGACGAACGACAAATGACGAATGCCCATTGGCTCTTGTCGAGGCGATCGTTCTTTGTAAAGCCCAGCCATTGATGGATTGTGCGGACATGGGTTATCGAGTGGCTTTCGTCCCGCCTGAGCGCCGGGCGGTCGTGACGGGGGCGGGGATCCTGACGTCCATGGGGTGCGGGTGGCGCGCGAACGCGGACGGATTCCGCGAGGGGAGGACGGCGTTTCGCGAAGTGTCGGTATTCGATGTTTCGCGGCAGCGGACATCGCGGGCGGGTGAAGTGGCGCTGCCGCGCGAATTCCCGGAAACCCGGCTGAGCCTGGCGGCGCGGCGGCGGCTCGACCGGGCCTCGCGCCTGTTGTTGCAGGCGGCGGTGGAGGCCTGGGAACAGGCGGGATGGGAGTCGGCCCTGGATGGCGATGGCGATGGCGATGGCCGGCGGGCGCGCTTGCCATTGGTGTTGGGCACGAGCGCGGGCGCGATGGCGCTGGGTGAAGCGTATTTTCGGCAGGCGGTGGCCGAGCCGGCGGCGCGGCGCGGGCAATTCACGCGCGTGCAGCAGTATCAAATGCAGAGCCAGGCGATGCAGGCGGCGGCGGCTCTTGGCGTCGCCGGCCCCGTCACCGTCATTTCGAATGCCTGTGCTTCCGGGGCGAATGCGATCGGGCACGCATTTCAACTGATCCGCGGTGGCCGGACCTCGCATGTGCTGGCTGGCGGCTACGACACGCTGTGCGAAATGGTGTTCGCGGGATTCGATGCTCTGCACGCGCTGACGACCGGCATGCCGCGGCCATTCGACGCGCGGCGCGACGGGCTTGCGCTCGGTGAAGGAGCGGGAGTGCTCGCCATCGAGTCGCTCGCTTTCGCTGAAGCGCGTGGCGCCACCGTTCTCGCCGAGATCACCGGCTACGGGACCGGCACCGACCTTCACCATCTGACTCAGCCGCACCCTGAAGGTGAGGCGGCTTTGCGTTCGATGCGCCTGGCCTGCGCGGGCGCGGGCGTCGGTCCGGGCGAGATCGACTACGTGAATTCGCATGGAACCGGAACGCCGTTGAACGATGTGGCCGAGGCTCATGCCCTGCGACGATGGTGCGAGGAGGCCGGCTGCGATCCGGCGCATGCGCGGGTCAGCTCGACGAAGGGGAGCATCGGCCACCTGCTCGGTGGGGCGGGGGCGGTCGAAGCGGTGATCTGTCTCATGGCGCTGCGCGAGGGTTTTCTGCCTCCATCCGCCGGCGTGCGCGAGCCGGATCCGTCGGTGGTTTTCGATCTTGTGCGCCAGCCCCGGGAGGCGGATGTGCGGCGCGTGTTGACGAACAGTTTCGGTTTCGGCGGCTCCAACGCCTCGCTCATACTGGAACGATGGAACTGATCCCATTGCCGATGCGCGTGGCCGGACTGGGCGTCGTCTCGCCGGCAGGGTGGGGGACTGCGGATTTCCTGCGGGCGGTGCGCGCGGGCACACCGCTTCCGCACGGCGAGGTGAGGCGGATGGAGGGCGCCCCGGCGCAGCAGTTGCGGCGTGTGCCGAAACCGTCGACGCCTCATGCTTTCGCGCGCGATCCGAGGGTACGCCGCGCCAGCGCGATCACCCGCTTCGCGGTGGCGGCCGCGCTCGAAGCGCTGGGGGAGGAGCGTGTGGCGGCCGTGCGCGCGGGGCGCCGGCGCGTCGGCGTGATCGCCGTCATGCTCAACGGTTGCGTCACGTACAGCAGGCGCTTTTACGGCGAGGTGCGGGAAAATCCGGTGACGGCGAGCCCGCTTTTATTTCCCGAAACCGTGTTCAACGCCCCGGCCAGCCATCTCGCCGCCATGATCGGATCGGGGCTCGCCAACAGCACGATCGTCGGTGACACGGCTCAATTCGCCGCAGCCCTGGACATGGCTTCGCTCTGGCTGGAGGCGGGCGAAGTCGACGGCGTGCTGCTGGTGGCGGCGGAGGAGGCCGATTGGCTCAGTGGCGAGGCGGCGATGTTGTTCGACCGGCGTTGCGTCATGGCCGAAGGAGCGGGCGCCCTGTTTCTCGAATCCGCGAAGGCTCCAGGCATCGTCTTGCAGCGCCCGGTGCCGGTCGGCCATGGGCATTCGCGCCGCGCGGCGGCCATGAAAGTGCGCGATGCATGCCGGGAGATCGGGGCATCGCCGGAATTCGGAACCGCGCCGGAGTGCGGAGTCGTGCCGGAGGGCGATGCGTGGCTCTGCGACGGGCTGATCGGCGCCGCGCGCACCGATGCCGCCGAGCGGGCCGCCTTTGCGGACTGGGCCGGACCGCGCCTTTCATGCGGTCGCGTGCTGGGCGACGCCCTCGGGGTGCGGACGGCCTGGCAATGCGTGCTGGCAGCGGCGATGGTGGCGGACGGCACGGCGCCCGCCGCATGCGTGCCTGCCATCGGCAACAACCAGCAGGCGCTGGGCGTCGCCTTTTTTCCTGCTCCAGCCCAATCCGGTTCAATCAACCGCGAATGAACGCGAATGAACGCGAATGAACGCGAATGGAGGAGTATTTGTTATGTGCTGCAATTCAGAGCCATACACACATTGGCGTCCATTCGTTTATTCGCGGTTTATCCTTGAATGAGCGGTAGTGTCTCCCAGCCGATCGATAACGTCATGACCGTCCGCACCATCCTCATCACCGGCGCCAATGGCGGCCTGGGAATGGCCATCGCCCGGGCATTCCTTGACGACCCGGCGGGGCACCGCGTTTTCCTGGGTGTGCGCGCGCGGCGCGATGCCGCGGAATCGCTGGCCGCGGCTCATGCCGGTCGCGCCGCCTGCGTCGATCTGGATGTCACTTCCGCCGAAGCCTGGGCGGCGGCGCTGGAACGAACGGGGCCGGTCGCGGTATTGGTCAACAATGCCGGAACCCACGAGGATGGCCTGCTCGCGACAATGCCGCGCGAATCGTGGCAGTCGGTGCTCGCCTGCAACCTCGACGGCGTCTTCCTCGGCTGCCAGGCGGTCGTGCGCGGCATGATGGCCGCGCACTGGGGGCGCATCGTCAATGTCGCCTCGCTCTCCGCCCTGCTCGCCCCGCCCGGCCAGACGAATTACGCCGCCGCCAAAGCCGGCGTGCTCGCTCTCACCCGGAGCCTCGCCAAAGAAGTTGCCCGCGCCGGCATCACCGTGAATGCCGTGTGCCCGGGCTTCATCGATACCGAGGCGCTCGCCTCCATGGCTGCCGAAACGCGCAAGGCCCGCGCGGCGCTGGTCCCGATGCGCCGCTTCGGCCGCCCGGATGAGGTCGCGGCTGCCGTCCGTTTTCTCGCCGGCGACGAAGCCGCTTACATCACAGGCACGCACCTGAGGATCGACGGCGGATTGATGTAGCCGGCCGCGGCCTGGTTTCGGGGGAGGCGATCACGAGCCGGCAGAACAGAGGAAGGGACGCCCATCCCGGGGCTCGGTGGAGGCCGCGACCACAGGGCGACAGGTCCACTGCGGAGGAACCGGCATAGAGGGACAGTCGAACTGTGGGGTCTTGATGGGTGGGGGTGTGAACAGGAGGAATGCCTCATGACAAATCCGCCGGCCCGGCTATTGACTACTTGTGTGCCGTGTCGCTGGAGCAGCGCATCGTGCACCCCCACACGCCACTCCATGCCAGCCGTCGCTGTGTCTGATCGCACTGTCCCGGTGACACGCGCTCTCGCGTGGTCACTGGGGTTGCATGTGCTGGCGGTCTTGGTGGCGGCGCTGCCGTTCGTCCGCGAAGCGCTGGAGGCCTGGCAGGATGCGGCGCATGCGCGGGCCGCCGCGGCGGTGGAGCCGAAAGCGGAACGCGTTGAAGTGGCCGTGATGGTGCCGGAGGTGGAGGTGGAGCGGCGTCCGCCTCCGCCGGCGGAATCGTTCATCCGCACGGATGGACTGCCCGAGGCCGCGCCGGATCCGGAGAATCGCCGGTTCATTTCGGACCGGAACACGCGGGCCGCCAGTCGACTTCCCGCCGATCCAACGGCCACCGAGTGGCAGCCGACGCAGGAAGGTATCGACATCCCGGTTGTTGAAATCATCCGGCGCGATCAGTCCGATGGCGAAGACGAAACGCTGCCGCCCGCGCCGGGCATTGCCGCCGCGGCCGCGCCGGCGCCGCAAATGGACCGGCAGCCACCGGGCCCTGAAGCCGCAGTCAGCGAACCGCCCGCGCCCTCCGCCGCGGAACCACTGCTTCCGGCCGCGTCCGCCACGTCCGCGGCCGCCATGGTCGATGCCGCCACCGCCGCCGATCCTCCGTCCGTGGATCGCGAGGCGCCGCAGTCACCCGCCGTCGAAACCCAGGACGTGCCGCCTCCGGTCGAGGAACGCCTGGCCTTGGCGCCTGATTCGGAAAACCGGGTGCCGCTCGTCGATCCGGCGCCGGCCACCCCATCGGCCCGGGCCGCCACGACTCCACCGCCGCGGGTCGCCGCCTCGTTGCGCGACCCGGAGGTCGCCTCCCGTCCGCCACCATCGCGGCCACCGTCCCCGCCGCCGGCTCCGCCGAGCACGACTCCGCCGCCGGGGTTCTCGGGGTTGCGCACGCCCACGCGGTTGCGCGGCACGATTTCCAATCAAGGCGCGTCGAGCGTCGATGCCGAGGACACGCCGACAGGCCGCTACATGAAACAGGTCACCTCCGCGATCGAGAAGGAGTGGCACCGCAAGCGCCGGCTCAATCGCGACTTCGTCACATTTGGCACCATCAAGCTCGAATTCCACGTCGACGCCCGCGGCCAGGTGCACAACCTCACGATCAAGAACCGCTCGGGCGCCAACGCGATCATGCAGGACTTCACACTCAACGCCGTGCTGGATGCCCAGCTTCCGCAGATGCCCTCCGGCCTGACGGAGGTGCTTGACCGCGAAATGCTGCTCATCAGTTATGACATCATCGTGTATTGACCGGGGCGCGTTGACAGGCGAACGGACCCGCCGCCTGCTGCCCGGTATTTCAGCCACTCATCGCTCATGCCCGACCTGTCCGCTCCGATCCTGACCGCCGCCGTTCTTCTCGCCGATTTCTCCGACGGCCTGCGCTCGGTCTGGCATTTCCTCGCTTCCGGCGGCGTGTTCATGGGGCTGATCGTGGTGTGTTCCATCATGGCGGTGGCGGCCGTGATCACGAAGTTCACCGAGCTGCGCGAGATGGCGGTCATGCCTTCGGAAATCGTCGATATCCTCACCCGGCTGGCGACCGGCCGCGAGGTCAGCGACGCCCGCATTCAGGGCACGCTGCAGGGGGACGATTCGCCGTTGGGCATCGTGGCGCGCGCGGCGCTCCTCGTTCCGCACCGGAGCAAGGAGGAGGCGATGGCATCGGCGCAGACGGTGGCCCGCGAGGAAATCATCCGCCTCGAGCGCGGCGTGCCACTCATCGAATCGATCATTGCCGCCGGCCCGTTGCTCGGGTTGCTCGGCGCGGTGGTCGGTTTGACGCGCGTGTTCAAGGCGCTGCGGCCGGACGTCACCGATCCGGCGCTCATTGCCGGCGGCATCGCCGAGGCGCTCAACACGACTATCGCCGGTCTTTTTGTGGCCATCCCGTGCGTCTTTTTTCACAGCCACTTCTCGCGCCGCATCGAACACCTGGCCGCCCGCATGGAGGTGCTCGTCGAGCAGGCGCTCTCGGCGTGTTTTGCGGCCCCGCCGCGGCCGGCCGCAGCCACCGTTCCGCCCAAATAATCCCCTTGTTCCGGCCGTGGCCTTCTACATAAAAAAACGGCGCACCCCGATCATCCCGATCGTCGCCCTCGTCGATATCCTGACGGTGCTCCTCATTTTTTTCGTGGTCACCACGACGTTCAGGAAAGAACACGACAACGCGCTGCTCAACATCTCGCTGCCCCAGGCGTCCGCCCTCGCGCCCAGCATCGATCCCGCCCCGCGCACCGCCCTGAGTGTCACCGCCGAGAGCCACATTTTCCTCGATGACAGCCCGGTTTCGCTCGAAACCCTGCCCGATGCGATCCGCGCCTTCCGCCTCGCCCGGCCCTCGGCGCTCCTCGAGTTGAAAGCCGACGAGAACGCCCCGCTCGGCACGCTGGTCAAAGTCTGGGACGCGCTCGCCGCCGCCGGCCTCAAGGTCAACACCGATGTCCCCACGAAAATCCTCCTCAACCCCCGCTGACCGTCTCCACCATCCGTCATCATCCATCACCCAGATGCTCCTGCCCATCGTCATCTACGGCGACCCGATCCTGCGCGCCGACTGCCCGCCCGTGGACAAGGTCACCGATGAAATCCGCGCCCTCTCCAGCGACATGATCGAAACCATGCGCGATGCCGACGGCGTCGGTCTGGCCGCGCCGCAGGTCGGTGTCGCCCTCCAGCTCGCCGTCATCGATGTCGCGCACGCGCCGGAGTTGCAAAGTTATTTCCGCGTCGACGGCCAGGACGCCGTGCTCGCCGAGTGGATGCCGCTTGTTTTCATCAATCCGGTCATCACTCCGGGCCGCGCCCGCGAGGAGTCCACCGAGGGCTGCCTCAGTTTTCCCGGCCTCCGCTACGAAATCAAACGCCCCGCCAAAGTCAGCGCCCGGCTCACGCTGCTCGACGGACGCACGATCACGCTCGAAACCGACGGCCTGCTCGCCCGCGCCCTCCAGCACGAAACCGATCACCTCCACGGCCGCCTCTTCATCGACCGCCTCAGCGCCGCCGACAAGCTCACCCTCAAACGCCGCCTCCGCGAAATGTACGAGGACATAGAAGCCGAAGAACGCCAGTCCCGCCGCGCCGCCCGCGCTGCCGCACGCAACAACCAGCCGGAATAAGACCGTGTTCAGTTGATGCGCCCCGATCTTGAGGCAGTTCAGAAAGGCTGGTGAGCGAAGGCGCTGGAACGGACCGGCTTGAGCCCAATACGGCTCAAGACTTGAATGACTGGTATTGGGCTTCAGCCGGAGCCGGCAGTGGCATTCGGATGCCTCTTTCGACCCATGGTGCGCCACCAGGGTGAACCCGGTTTTCCACATGAGGTCCGTGTCAAAAACCGTTGATTCTGACCCTGATCTCTATCCCGACTCTCCAAACGGAGCGTGTGCGAAAGCCGTTCGAGTCCCGCCGACAAGGCGGAATCGTCGACATGGAGGCGGGCCGCCCTGCGCAGAAGTGCGATTTTTCGGCGGTTTCGGTCACTGACAGCGAGGCGGCGGCGCCGCTCGGATGCCGGGTCGCGCTTTACGATCACGGCGGGTGGTTCGGCGAGCCGGAGAATCAGGCGGCGGTCATCGGGCGGCGGGCGGAGGATGGCGCCGGTCGGGTTCGAAGCCCGCGACAAATGGCATACTGCTCACATTTCCGGCGCCGGGAGCCCGTTTCGGATTCACCGATCACCGTTTAACGCTCCATCGGTGTCTGCGATCGCTTGTTTTCACTCAGGACGCTTCGGCGACATCCTTGACGTTGACGCGGCGGCCGTTGCGGTCGAAGAAGACGTGGCCTTCGGCGAGGGCGAAGATGG
>CAZYHO010000159.1:0-2152 GCA_964647495.1 uncultured Akkermansia sp.
CAGGGCGGTTGAGCGCGGTTCGGGGATCAACTGCGGCTCGGAGTAGATGAGGTTGTCGAGCGCCACGATGTCGAGGGTTTCCGAAGGGTTGTCGATTCCGGTTTCTCCGAGCGTGAGGCGGACGCGGCCGATCCACTCGCCGCCGTCGATCCAGATGCCGGAGAAGCTCAGGCCGCCTGGCGATGCGGGGACATCGACAGCGGCGAGCAGCGCGCCGGAGCGCCCGAAGGCCTCCAGGCGGGTCGAGCCATAGAGGGAGATGTCCGCAAAGACAGCACCGAATCCGCGTACCACGGCCGGTTGTGAGGGGGAAGACGGAATGGCGAATGTCGCCTCCACCGTGGTTGCTCCGTAGACGGCCAGGAGTCGCTCGGGACTGAAGTTCTGGAATTGCGCGGCCGCTCCGGGGTTCAGCGTGCTGAACATGACGTCGGAGGATCCGCTGGCCGCGCGCCCGCTGACCACGAGGCTGCCGGGAGTGGTCAACTCCAGTCCGCGTGGCGAGAGCACGTTAAAAAAGCTCCCCGGCAGCGCCGCCGGCACCTGAAAGGAGTCGAGCGAGGCGGCATCCCACGCCACTTCCCGGCGGCCATCGGGAAAGTGGCCACCCACTCCGTTGTACGAACCGCCCTGGCCGACGAGCGCGCGAAAATCCGCCACAACCCCCTCGAGTCCGGCCGCGGATGCCGCAGTCCCTTTGACCACCACGGCAGCCGATGCCGCCCCCGCCACGCCGAGCCACCATCCGAGATGCACGAGAATCGCCTTCACGAAGGAACCCTGGAGATGCCGCTTTGGCTTGCCAAGTCAGGATCACGCCCGGACCGGTCAGTGGCCAGGCGCGTGGGTCCGCCTTGTCCGACCAGTCTGACCAGTCTGACCAGTCTGAAAAAAGCTGCGGCGCCTGCAATGACTATTCAAAAAAACGATGGCTCTTGTTTATGATGATTTTACAAAAAACGCGAATTCTTCTTGCGTTCAATCCAGAAAACAGCGAGTATTATACTCGTTATTGAAATTATTGCCGTCATGCACACGCACATTTTGAATCGACGGACCCCTCCTGGGAACGCCTTCAGTTTAGTGGAGGTGCAGGTAGCGATTGCGGTGATGGCGATCATGGCGGCGATAGCGGTGCCGCATGTGTGCCGGATTTCCGATCAGGCGCGGACGTCGAAGGAGCGGGCGAATGCGCGGAACGTGAACACGACGGCGGCGGCGGCGACGACGGCGGGCCGGGTATTTTCGGATCTGGACACGGCGGTGGAGCAGCTCACGCAGGATGGCGGTGTGGTTGTGGTCGGAGGGCCGTACGCGGGGAACCGGTATGGCGTGTCGCTGTCCTCGCTGTCGGAAGCAGAGGCCGTGAAACAGCATTTGCGCTTTGAAAGCGGGCATCTCACGTTGGTTCCCCAGGCGGCGCGCGGGATCGGCGGGCCTGGATGCCGATGACTTTCCGACGTGATCTTCTGCTGTGCCTGGCCGGATTGGCGGGCGTGATGACCGGAGCCTGTTCGCCGAATGCCTCGACTGCGGCGGCCGAACATTCGCTGCCCATGATCATCGCGCATCGGGGCGCCTCCGGCCACGCGCCGGAAAACACGCTGGCCGCTTTCCGGCTCGCATGGGAGCAGGGGGCCGACGGCATCGAGGGCGACTTTCACCTGACGAATGACGGCCACATCGTGTGCCTGCACGATGCGGACACCCGGCGCACCGCGGCCGGCGGCATCGTCAAAGCCGTGCGCGAATCGACGCTTGCCGAACTGCGCGAGCTGGATGTGGGCCTGTGGAAAGCGGAAGAGTACCGCGGCGAGCGTATTCCTGCTTTGGCCGAGGTGATGGCAATCGTCCCTGCCGGGAAGAAGTTCTTTCTCGAGGTGAAATGTGGTCCCGAAATCATAGCGCCGCTGCTGGCCGAGCTGGAGCGCGGGCCGCTGACTCGCGACCAGGTCACCGTGATTTCATTCAACAAGGAGGTTATCGCGCAGCTCAAGGCGAGCGCGTCGGGCTGGCGGGCGTCGTGGCTCGTGGGCATCAAACAGGATGAGGGAGGAGCGCCGCAGCCGCCCGTCTTCACGCTCATCGAAGACGCGAGCCGGCTGCGCGTCGAAGCCGTCGGCCTGCAGGCGGACGAGTCACTCGATGCCCG
>CAZYHO010000159.1:2252-4912 GCA_964647495.1 uncultured Akkermansia sp.
TCGGGCAGGAGCGGGAGCCATCGCGAGAGCGCGACGATCCACGCGCCTGAACGCGCGAAGAGCGACTCGTATTTCTTCAGTTCGGCCTCACCGGCCAGTTTGGCGGCCCAGCGCGGATCGATCCATCGGGACAGGCCATACGCCAGAGTTCCTGACAGGAATGAACCCAGGGCGCTCACCGATCCCCCGATCCACGGACCATAGACAAATCCGAGAGCGCTCATCACCGCGGTTCCGGGCACCGGCAGTACGAGATCCGCCATGAGCAAACCGATCCCACCCAGCCACCCCCACGGCCCCAGGCCCCGCACCCAATCGACAGCCGCATCCCCGGCAAACCAGGCATCGAAGCGGTCGCCCCAGATCAAGAACGGAATCATCACCGCGACGGCAAGAATCGCGAACAAGCGCAGAACTCGCATACTCGACTCAACTCATGTGTGCATGGGGCACGGTTCACGGTTCACGGTTGTCATTGGTCGTTGGTCATTGGTCATTGGTGTGGAGGATCCGGACACGTTGTCTGGCGCGGGGGCATTCATCTTTCCAGCCCGGTCATTCATCCTGGCAGCCCAATATCCTGCCGTTCAGCGATCCTGCGTCCCGCGGATGAAGTGGAGCAGATCGGCCATGGCGGGGGGCGGCAGGGCCGACTCAAAGCCGATAGGCATGATCGAGCCGGGCACCGGAGCGATCGCCTTGATCTCGCGCCTCAGCACGGCTTCCTCCACGCCGCCTGGAAACCGGAGCACCAGGTTGTTGGCTGTCTCGACGGCGATCACGCCGGCCTGCGATGTGCCGTCGTGCCGCGTGACCTGCCATGCCCGGTAGCGTGACTCGACGGTTTGCGCCGGATCGAGAATGGCGGCGAGCAGCCAGGCGGTCGGTTTGGCGGCGGTCATGGCGAGGTCCGGCCCCATTTCATGACCGCGTCCGTTGAAGCGGTGGCAGGTGGCGCATAGAGTGTCAAAGAACGCCTGGCCGCGAGCCATGTCTCCTGTGTGCGTTTCGACGCCCTCGTACTGCGCAATAACCGCGGCGCGATCGGGCGAAGTCGGTGTGAGCGCGGGGAGCGGGGCGGGGGTGGCCGCCTGCGCCGCGTCCTTCAATGCGGCGAAAAGCGGACTCTCGGGCCGGAGCGAGGAGAGCACAGCCACGCGCAAGTCGTCCTCCGCGCCGGCCGCCAGCGCCGCGAGGACCGGTTCGGCGCGTTCGGGCGGCCAGGCGCCGAGCGAAAACGCCGCCTGCTGGCGCACAGCGGGATCCGGATCTCCGGCGAGGGCGGCTACTTCCGCAAACAGCGCGTCGCCGGCGAGCGCCTCGCTTTGCCGCAGCGCTTCCACTCGCACCCGGGAACCCGGATCGGCGAGCGCGGTCCGGACGACGTCCGCATCCACTCCGCCGAGGCCGCCGAGAGCAGCCAGCGCCTGGACCCGCACCTCCGGGGCATACAGCGGCGTGATCAACGCGCGCAGCGGCGGGATCGCCGCTGGATCCGCTTTTTCCAGCAGCAGGCGATGCGCGGTGTCGCGTTGCCAGCCATTCGGCGAATTCAATGCGGCCGCCAAGGCGGGCGCGTCGAGGTGATCGAGTTTCGGGATCCGGCGGCGCGCCTGGTGTTCGGGGGCCACGCGGTAGAGGCGGCCGGCGTCGTCGCCTGCGCGCAGGTCGAGTCGCGCCTGCATTTCCGGGGAAATCCACTCGGGATGTTCGAGCACGATACGGTACATGTCGGCCACCCACAGCGCGCCATCCGGGCCGATGCGGAGAAACACCGGCCGGAACCAGTTGTCCGTGCTCGCGATGAATTCGCTTTCGCTTTCACCCGGCGCACGATGACTGCGCCAGCCCGCTCCGTCGCGCGCCAGCACCTCGCGGTGCACCGTGTTGTGCACCGGCTCGGCGATGAACACGCTGCCCTCGAATTCCGGCCCGAAGAGATCGTCGCGATACGGGGCGGGCGAGCAGGCGCTTGTCACATGGTTTTGCGACCACGGCTGGTTCGGCCGCTCCATCGGGGCGCTGATCGGGAACACCCGGGTCGAGTCCGGATAGTTGGCCAGTTCGCGGCGGACGCGCGTGACGGCGAGCAGCGGATTGCGCCGGAGGTAATGCTCCGGCATCGTGACGTGCCAGAGCCAGACCGGGTTGTTGTTGCCGAACCAATGGCCCCAGTCGTCGCGGCGCAGGCCGTACTGCGTCATGCCGGAAACGGTTTCGATTTCCCCGGTGTCCGGCCGGAACCTGACATCGCGGCCGCTGATGGACAGTGATCGCCCGGTTTTCAGCGACGTCACGGTGCCGCCGCTATCGCCGTTGGCGGCGTAAATCCAGCCGTCCAGGCCCCATTCGAAGCCATTGAAGCGGTGCTGTTGGTTGCCTGGCTCGAAGCCGGTGAAAAGCACCTCGCGCGCATCGGCTCTGCCGTCGCCATCGGTGTCGGCGGCATACACGATGTCCGGCGCTGCAGCGATGAGCGCACCCTGGCGCCACGGCAGCACGCCCGTCGGGAAAGGAAGGCCCTCCGCGAAGAGCACCGTCGATTCGTATCGGCCGTCGCCGTCCGCGTCGGTGAGCACCTTGACGCGGCCGCCCGCCTGGCCACGGCCGTCCATGCCGTTCGGATAATCGGCCATTTCGACGACCCAGAGCCGCCCGTC
>CAZYHO010000159.1:5012-9692 GCA_964647495.1 uncultured Akkermansia sp.
CGCACCACGGTCGTCCACAGGTAGATCGCCTCGCGCTCCGCATCCGCGAACATCAAGTCGGCAAATCCATCGCCCGTCAGATCCGCAAACCGGACCGCCGGATCTTTCGCCTCCGATGAAATCGCGACGCCTTCAGGGATCGGATAGCGTCCCGCCATTTTCCCGCCCTCGACGACGATCCGATCGGCCTCGAACCGCACTGTTTCCGCCGTCCCGTCCGCGTCGAGATCCACCGACATCGTCGATGATGCGGCGACCGCGGCACGCCCGGCCGCGGCCAGAATCGACACGGCTGCGGCAGCGGCGATTCTCATTTCGAGAGCCGTTCGAGGACGGTGCGGGTGATGCGATCGACCGCCTGATTGCCGCCGGCCAGGCCGTGCGCCCAGTCGGTGGTGCCGCATGTGAAAACGGTGCCGCCGCGCGTGTAGACGCCGAGCACGGCGTTTCCCTGCCGGCCGTTTTCCCAATGATCGTACCACTGGCAGTCATCAGGATGCCATTGTGCCGGCGCAGTGGCGAGAATCTCGAACGTCCGGGGCGTGCCGTCGCGGTGTGTCGGAAAAGGGAGGCCGTCCTTCCATTCGATTTCGCATCCGTCGCATTCATAACCGACGATGCTCTGTTCGCCGCCGAAGGCATCGCCCTGTTTCAAGCCGGCGCCGGCGAAAATCCAATGGTCCGGCCGGTGCACGGTGAAGGCACCGCTCCCGTCCATGAACTGGCCATGGCTCCGGTGGTACCCGCCCCAGAGAAAGCCGACACCGGTCAGTTCGTTCTCCGGCCGCTTGATGAGAAAGTGGCTCCACAATGACGAGAGCGTTTCGTAGCCGGCCCGCGCACCGTACACCGGGTCGCTGTGGTAGTTTTGTTTCCAGCAGGTGAGTGCCGCGCCGTCATCCTCGCTGCGCACTTGCCAGCAGCATGTGTTGCCGCTGAAGAATGCCACGTTGCCGCCGTCCCCGATGAACTTCTCCAGATGATCCCGCATCGGCTTCGACCAGTATTCGTCGTGCCCGACACTCAGCACCAGTCGGTATCCGGCGAGGATCTCCGGATGAAATTCCAGATCGTTGTTGGCGGCGAATTCGAGCGCGATGCCCGCGCGCTCCGCCCAGTCGGCGAACGGTTTCTCCCAGTTGTCGAACTGGCTGGCCGGCGGGCGCTCGAACGATACACGGTGCCCCTGGTTGCCGCCCAGACCGTTGTAGGCGTACAAGCTGAAGCCGCCGAAGTTGTTGTACGCATTGTATGTGTTCGTGCTGAGCTGGAGGAGCACACGCGACGCCTTTCCCGGCTCGGCCGCCCGCAGCACGAAGAAACACGATGCCTCCGCCTCCCCCGCCTTCAGCGCGACACGGTAGTACCCGGTGCGCCAGTCCGCGGGAATCCGCAGCGATACCGACTGCGGCCAGCGGCACCCGCGCGAGGACGCGTCCTCCGGAACAGGGTGCGCGCTTCCATGCACCGCCTTCTGCGCCCACACCAGTTCCGGTTCCAGCGCGTGCCGGCTGATCCGCACCGAAAACACAGGCGCCGCGCTCGACACATGCAGCGTCAACTCGTCACCGGGCGCATAACTCACGCGACCTGCATACCCGGCAAGCGCGGGAGATGGACCCGCGGCAGCGAAGGCCGCCGCTCCGGCGCCGCACATCGCCAGACAGACACACAGGTTCAGAAGCGATTTCATGCCCGAGTTCTACCCGCTCCGAAGCCGGCGTTCAAAGGTTTTGGTGAAACGCGGCCTTCCGGGCGCTGTTTCGGTGCGCACAGGATGGCGTAAATCGCCTCGCGCCGGACAGTTGTCTCAGATCGCCAAGAGACTTCGTACCGAAACGTCCTCGTCTATTTCCTCCCAGTGAATGCCAACGCCACCACCGATCAGCCGCCAGTTGTCCCGTTGAGCCGGAGTCGCGCGCAACAGCCGGGGAAACCATTCAAGAGGTGCCGAGACACGGCGGGCATCTGCCAGCGTCACAACCATCTCGTCATCCGTGAACGAAACATCCACGGCATCCACGACGGGTTTACTGGCCAAGGTGCTCATCCCAGGCGATGATAAAGGATTCACGGTGGCGCTCAACCAATTTGTGCAGTTCACGCAGTTCGGGGCTGCGGAAGCCACGAGACTCGGCGAGCAATACTGGAGTGAGCCAGAACTTCGCGTAGCGCTCGGCCCGCTCTACATGAATATGATGGGGCTCCGTACCCTCACGGCTGAAGAAGAAAAAACGGTATCCATGGATGCGGAGGACTTCTGGCATGGGCGAATGGGCGAGAGTGTCCCACCACCCCGATGTGCCGTCAAAGGCGATCCACGCCCGCTTGAAGTTCACGATCCTCGAGCTTTCCGCGCCCTACTTCTCCGGCTTCGGAATCTCGCGGGTGATGAGATCCACGAGGTATCCGGGAGTGAGAAACTCCGGCGTGACGATCGGATCTTTGCCCGGCACATAGAGGACGTTGACCGGGATCGCGGCGCGTCCGAATTCGGCCACCTTGGCATCGATTTCGGGATCGCTACGTGTCTTGTCGGCGCGCAGGGCGACGATGCCGCGCTCTTTGAAGAGGGCGACGACTTCGTCGGTGTAGGCGACTCGCTTGTTCAACTGGCAGGTGGCGCACCATTTTGCGGTGAAGTCGACGTAGACGGGCGTGTCGTTTCCGAGGTGGTGGTCCACTTTGCCCTGGCTCCAGCTTTCCCACGCGAGCCCTTTGTGCGGACCGGCGGCGAAGTAGAAACCGGGCGCGGCGAACGCCACGGCGAGCACGCGGCCGGCGATGCGGGTGCCGCGCTTGCGGAACGGTGTGGCCCAGCGGCCGTAAATCCACGCGGCGACGGCGACGAGCACCATGCCGACGAGCACGAGAAACAGCACGTCCGTCTCCACATGGTCCATGTAGACCCAGAAGAAGTACGCCGCCGCGCCGATGAGCAGGAACGCCATCGCCTGCTTGAATGATTCCATCCACGCGCCGGGGCGCGGGAGAATGCCGACCATCTTCGGGAACAACGACAGCAGCAGGTAGGGCAGCGAAAGCCCGAGCGCCATCGCCGTGAACGCGGTGAAGAACTGCGTGGTCGGCAGGGTGATCGCCGCGCCGATGGCGGGGCCGAGGATCGGGGCGGAGCACGGTGTGGCGACGATCGTGGCGAGCACGCCGGAGAAAAATGATCCGGCAAGCCCTTCTTTCATCTGGAGGTTGCCGCCGACCGCCGTGGCGGAGGCCCCGATTTCGAAGAGTCCGAACATGCTCAGTCCGAACACCCAGAACAGCATGACGAGGCCGTAGACGAACCACTTGTTCTGAAGCTGGTAACCCCAGCCGATCTCGGCCGTCGAATTTTCGCGCAGCACGAACAGGATGCCGCTCACAATCCAGAATGAGATGAGCACGCCGGCGGTGAAGATGAGTCCGTGCATCACGATCTTCCGCTTGTCCTGCCCGGACTGCTGGACGAACCCCATGATCTTCAGCCCGAGCACGGGGAAAACACAGGGCATCAGATTCAGGATGAGCCCGCCGAGCAACATGCCGCCCAGCACCGGCAGGAAGGCGGCCAACGAAAGCGACTTCGCGCGCGCTTTGCCGATGGCCGTCGGCCCGATCTTCACGGCCGTGGCTTCGCCGTCGAGGGGCGATTTCCCGACCAGGATGCCCGCGATCGCTTTTCCCTGCGGCACCGGTTTGTCGAGGACAGGATCCGTGGTGATGCGCTTGAGTGTCAGCAGCCAGTCATCACCATCGCGCGCGAGGCCCTCGCCATCGAGCGAGACCGCGATGAACGGATAGTCCGGGATGAATGTCGGCGCGGCCTGGGAAAGGTCGGCGGCGGCGCCCCTGATCCGCACACGCACATCGGGGCCGGCGCTCTCCGCGCTCACGGTCCATGATTTCGCCGGCTGCGGAACGGCGGCGCGCGCGGCCGCAAAGAGCGCGGCTTGCGCGGGATCGGGTTCGGAAGATGCCGCGACGGGCAGAACGATTTCAAACCTCGCCGGGCCGTCGCCGGGTTCATCCTTGCACACGTCTTTGCAGATCTGCCACTTCGCCGAGGCCTGCAGCGTGACGGTGGAGCCACCCTCCAGCGTGGCGGGCGGTGTGATCTCGACCAGGAAAACCGGTGACCCCGAATACGTGAAGCTCTTGCCGAAGAAGCCGTCCGTCACGTCCGGCACGGGCCAGAGGATTTCGCCGGCCGCAAAACCATCGGGCAGCGTCCATGTGAGCGACGGCGATTGCTCGAGGCCACCCGAATTCAGGTAATAGCTGTGCCACCCGGCCGGATGCACAAGTTTCAGCGCGACCGCAAACGGCTCACCCGGCGCGATCGCTTTCACCTCGGACACGAGCGTCGCGACGGTCGACGAGCCTGCCGCCGCGCCCTCGCCCGGGACCAGATCCTCGAACGGATCGTCCTGGGCGCGGGCCAGTGGCTGAACCGCGACGACGCCGGCCAGCAGACTCGTGATGAGGAAGTTGAAGAATCGCATGATGAATCAGGTGTGCCGGAAGAGAGCGAAACCGGGCGCCGAATCTATCCCGCAATCGCGGCATGAGCGAATTTGATTCACACGGGTGCTCGTGGTCCAAAATGTGTTCTTGCGCCGAGGACGCATCACGCGAAATCCGTCCTCCGTGCAAGGACACCATCGCTGCCTTGGGCTTTCAAGA
>CAZYHO010000160.1:0-9504 GCA_964647495.1 uncultured Akkermansia sp.
TCCGGGGGACGGCTTCGCCTCGGGATCGGGCTCTCTTCCCACTGAGCGGGCGGCTCTGCGGGGAGTGAGCCATTCGGGCAGAGCGGCGATGCTCGCCGCAGTCCAGGAGCCTTCGGCGTTCAGGCAAATATTCAAGTTAACGCCTATGGGGCGATGCCCCAGGCTGGTATAGGGCCGGGCCGTTGGCCCTGTGATGTGGAGGACGATTCCACATGACGCTCCGTGTTTCTCCACTTTGTTGACACTGAAATTCAGGGAACGGGTTTGACTCGTCACAATGAGGCTGTTGATAACGGGAAGGCGGGTTGTCTGCCTCGCCACTCCGTACACCGGAATACGACAAAGCAGAATTAAGCCAGGCCGCTGCGGCGGAGGAGGGCTTCGGGATCTGGGTCACGGCCCATGAAGTCGCGGAAGAGCTGGGCGGGGTCGGTGCTGTTGCCGCGGCCGAGGAGGCGGTCACGGTACTCGCGCCCGATGGCGGTGCTGAGGACACCCTGCTCTTTGAAGCGTGAAAACGCGTCCGCCTCGAGCACTTCGGCCCATTTATAGCTGTAGTATCCGGCCGCGTAACCCGTGGGATCCGCGAAGATATGGGTGAAGCGCCGCGCGATGGTGGGCGGCCGTGTTTTCATCGGCATGATATACCCTTCGAGGATCTCCTCGGTGATGTCGTCGAGCGAGCGGTCGCCTGGTTGCGAGAGGTTGAGGTGGAGGTGGAGGTCGAGGTCCAGCTTGCCGAGTGAAAGCTGCCGCATGGCGGCCAGGGCGGACTGGTAATTTCTGGCCGCCAGCATTTTCTTGAAGAGCTTGGCCGGAATCGGTTTTCCGGTCCGGTGGTGGCGCGCGAAAAAATCCAGGCTCTCGCGTTCCCAGCAGAAGTTTTCCATCAACTGGCTGGGCAGCTCGACGAAGTCCCAGGCGACGTTGACGCCGTTGAGCGATTTGATTTCGACGTCGCCGAGCAGGTGGTGGAGCAGATGGCCGAACTCGTGGAAGACGGTTTCGACCTCGTCATGCGTGAGCAGCGACGGCTGGCCCGGAGTGGACGGCGTCAGGTTGCCGCACATCAGGCCGAGGTGCGGTGTGCGCGCCTGGCCGCCGCGGGACGGGTGGCCGGTCTTGAGGTAATTCATCCACGCGCCGCCGCGTTTGCTGTCGCGAGGATGCCAGTCGGCATAGAACGACCCGAGGTGGGCGCCGTCGGTGTCGTAAATCTCGTAGAATTTGACCTCCGGATGCCAGCCTTCGACCGGGCCGCCCTCTTCGGCGGGCGGTGTGTCCGGGGGCGCGGTCTCGCCGAGCGGAATGTAAATGGACGGGCGCTCGCGGATGTCGAGGCCGAAGAGGGATTCGCAGAGGCGGAACATGCCGCCGAGCACGCCGTCGATCGGGAAATACGGCCGGAGTTCTTCGGCGTCGAAGTCATAACGCACCTTGCGCTGGCGCTCGCTCCAATAGGCGACTTCCCAGGGTTCGAGCGGCTGGGGCGGGGTGCCGGTGGCTTCGGCGCGGAATTCCTGGAGGGCGCGGGTTTCGCCGGCGAACGGTTTGGCGATGCGGTCGTGGAGATCGGTGACGAACGAACGCGCGGTGGCGCCATTCTTTGCCATGCGGCGTTGCAGGATGAGATCGGGGAAATGTGGGTGGCCGAGGAGTTCGGCCTTTTGCTGCCGGAGCGCGAGGATTTTCCAGATGAGGTCGGTATTGTCGCAGGCGCCGCCCCGTCCGACGGTTGCGCTGGCTTCCCAGACCTGGCGGCGCAGCGACTCGTCCTCCGCGTGTTCGAGCACGGGAATCATCGACGGCATCTTGAGCGTGAGCCGCCATGCCGGCGCCTCATCGGTGCCGATTCCTTTAGCCTGCGCTTCGGCACGGGCCGCCGCCTTGACCACATCGGGGAGGCCGCGCAGGCGCTCGGGATCGGTCACGATGAGTTCCCACGCGTTGGTCGAATCGAGGACGTTTTCCGCATACTTCTGCGTGGCCACGGCGAGTTCGGACTGGATCGCGGCGAGGCGGTCCTTCTTGTCCTTGGGCAGCTCGGCGCCGTTCTGGCGAAATTCGGCCATCGTTTCCTCCATGAACCGCTGCCGGATGCCGGTCAGTTTCCTGGCCTCGTCGGTGCGGGCGTAAGTGACGAAGAGATCCCAGATCGATTCGTTGAGGGTGAGGCGCGTGAAGAAATCGGAGACCTTCGGAAGCATCTCGTTGTAGGCGGCGCGCAGCGGCGCGCTGTTGCAGACGGCGTCGAGATGCCCGACCAGGCCCCAGGCCTCGCTGAGCGGCTCCAGCGCGCGCTCGTATCCGAGGAACACGGAGTCAAAGTCCATGCGTCCGCGGTCCTGGCGGCAAAGGTCGGTGACGGCGAGGTCGGCCAGGGCGAGGGCTTCGGTGATTTCCGGTACCACGCGCTCCGGTGTGAGCGTGGACCAGCGGATGTGGAATCGGCGATCGAGGAAGGACATGGAGTGAGAATCTGGGGTGCCGGCAGGCGGGCGCGGAGTGGTGGCGGGATCCGGCGCCGCATGGAACGGGCGGGCGTGACTATAGCGGGGTCGCCGCGAGCGCCAGCGAGTCTTTTCCCCGGTGTCCTGTGATGGTCGGCGGCGTTCGGATCACTCAAGAGACTCGCTGGCGTCCGATCGCTGATCTTTGCCCACTGCCCACTGCCCACTGCCCACCGAATACTGAATACCGACCTCTGATCTCTGATCTCTGACCTCTGACCCCTGCCCACCGCTCTTTTCACTATCCCACGGGCGTGGCGGTGGCGGGCGCGCGGCGCCGGGCGAGCGCGGCGATCACGGCGGCGGCGGCATCTTCGGGGGTGACGGCCTCGAAGCAGCGATAGCGTCCGTGTTTGAGCGGGCACTCGCGGTGGAAGCACGGGCTGCACGGGACGTGGTGGCGGAGGAGAGTGTGGCCGGGGCCGGACGGTCCGGTCCATGCCGGTTCGGTGCTGCCGAACACGGCGACGACCGGCACGCCGAGTGCGGCGGCGAGATGCATGGTGCCCGTGTCGTTTGTCAGCAGGAGGTCGAGCGTCGCGAGCACGTCGATCAAGGCGGCGAGCGTCGTCTGGCCGATGAGGTTGTGGTGGGGGACGCCGTCGAGGAGCCGGGCCAGGGCATCGCCGATCGGGCTATCGGTCGCGCTGCCGAGCAACGTCCACTCCGCTCCGGTGGCCGCACTCACGGCGGCGGCCGCGGCGGCAAAGCGTTCGGCCGGCCAGCGTTTGGCCGGCCCGTATTCGGCGCCGGCACAGAGGCCGATCCGGGGCGGGCCGGTGTCGCGGCCGTCAGCCGGTGGCCTGGAAGCGGTGGCGCGCGCGCGCAGCGGCCGCCGCAGCCGCGGGTCGTCGATATCGGCGCCGCAATGGCCGGCGATGGCGAGGAAGTGGTGGCTGTGGTGGACGAGCGGGCCGGGTTTTGGCGATGGCACGATCTGATCGAGCAAGCGGGCGCGCCAGCGTCCACGGTAACCGACGAGGCGCGGGATGCCGCAGCCGGCCACTTCGAAGGCGCTGCGCGGCGAATCGACGAGCAGCACGGCGACATCGTACCGGCGGCCGGTGGCGCGGATGCGGCGGCGCACAGCGAACACGCCGTCGCGGTCGCCGCCGGGATCTTTCTCGATGATGGCGTCGACTTCGCCGACGGCGCGCCAGAAATCGGCGAGCTTCGCCGGCGTGAGCACGGTGACGCGGGCGTCCGGGCGGCCGGCCTTGAGGGCGCGGACGGCGGGCAGCGCCATGCACGCGTCGCCGAGCCAGTTCGGCGCGCGCACGAGGATTTCAAATGGCTGGAGGTCGGCGGCAGGCATGCCGGGCGGGTATTCGACGCCGCGCTTGTAGCGGGCCAGCAGAAAATTCGGTTTTGGTGTTTTCCAGCGATTGTGGACCCAGAACCAGTCGACGGGCGAGAGGCGGATGAGTTTTTCGAGTTCGACGTTGAGCTGGGCGGTCAGGCCGGCCACATCACCGGCCCGGCCGGCGACCGGCGGGAGGACGACGATTTTCCAGCGGGCGTGGCCGGTGGTGACGATGCCGAGGGGGAGGACCGGGCCGCCGGTGCGCAGTGTGAGCAGCGCGCCCAGCGAGGTCGTGGACGCCAGTCTTCCGAAAAGCGGGCACCAGATCCCGCCGTCGCCCGCATGCTGGTCGACGAGCACGCCCAGCCCGCCGCCATCGCGCACGAATTGCACCGTGGCGTGAAATCCGTCGTTGCGGTCGAAGAGCCGGAACCCGAAGCGCGAACGCAGGCGCGCCATGTGGGCGTCGAGAAACGGATTGCTCAACGGCTGGTAAAGTGTGCCCGGTTTGCCGGTCGGGCAAATAGCCGGTATCTGAGCCAGTGCTTCCCAGTTGCCCATGTGGCAGATGGCGTAAATGAAGCCGAGGTTGTCCCGGATTCCTTTTTCGACGTGCTCGAGGCCGTCGATCGCGATCACGCTTTCGATGTCGGCGAGCGGCATGGTCGGCAGCTTCAGGCTGGAGAGCAGGTTGGCGCCGAGGCGGCGGAAGTGGAGGCGTGCCAGGCGGCGCCGCGCGGCGTCATCCATTTCGCGGCCGAACGCGATGCGCAGGTTGTCGAGGACAAGCCGGCGGTAGGGCGGGGCGAGGAGCCAGGCCAATGCGCCGCTCCACTCGCCGAGCGTGAAGACGAGGCGCAGCGGGAGCAGGCGCAGCGCGGTTTCGAATGCGCGGAAAATGGCATAGACCATCCACTGGCCGGCTCGGGTGAGCGGCGGACCGGAGCGGGCCTTGGGGGCGTTGGTCTGGGCCATGGGGCGTCGAATGCCATGCACCGCGGTGCGTCTTGAAGCAAGTCTTTCGCGGTGTTGCGCGATGGCCGGCGCACCGTAGCCTGCGCGCCCCGATCCCGAGGTCGGTTGCCATGAAGTTTATCGATGCCACCACGCGCGAGGGCCGGAAGGCGCTCAAGCCGTTCGATCGCCGCGCCGAACCCGACGCCGGCACACGCGACACGGTGGCCGCGGTGCTCGCGGACGTGCGAGCCCGGGGCGATGCCGCCGTGATCGAATACACGCTGCGGTTCGACCGCGCGCGGCTCACGCCGAAACAGCTTGCGGTGCCCGCGGACGCGCTGGCGGAAGCATGGAAATCGCTGCCTGGAGCGACGCGGCGTCTTCTGCGGGCCGCCCATCGCAATGTGGCGGCCTTTGCGAAGGCCGGCCTGCGCCAGTCATGGACGCGCCGCAATGATCAGGGTGCCGAGGTCGGCGAAGTGTACCGGGGATTCGAGCGCGTCGGCTTGTACGTGCCCGGTGGCACGGCGCCGCTGGTGAGCACGGTTCTCATGACCGTGACGCTTGCCAGGACGGCCGGCTGCCGTGAGATCGTCGTCGCCACGCCCTGCGGTCCGGATGGATCGGTGAATGCGGCGCTGCTCGGCGCGCTGCACCTTGCCGGCGCCACGGAAGTCTATCGGATCGGCGGCATCCAGGCCATCGGCGCCCTGGCTTTCGGGACGCAAATGATACGCCCCGTCGACAAGATTTTCGGCCCCGGAAACAAGTATGTCATCGAGGCGAAGCGCCAGGTCTTCGGGCTCGTCGCCATCGACCAGCTTCCGGGGCCCAGCGAAATCATGGTGCTGGCCGACGACAGCGGCCGGCCCGACTGGATCGCGGCCGACCTGGTGGCGCAGGCCGAACACGGGCACGGCAGCCAGGCGATCCTGGTCACCCCGTCGCGGCGGCTCGCCGAGGCGGTGGCGGCGGCGGTCGCGGCGCAACTCGGCGCGCTCTCGCGCCAGGAACACCTTGCCGCCGCCTTGGAGGACGGAGGGCGCGTGATCGTGACGGCGGACCTCGACCAGGCGGTCGCGATCGCCAATGCCTACGCGCCCGAGCACCTCAGCCTCGTCGTGAAAAACGACCGCCGCGTGCTGCCGCGCCTGACCACATGCGGCGCCATCTTTCTCGGCAACCACTCGCCCGTCGCCGTCGGCGATTACCTCGCGGGGCCGAGCCACACCTTGCCCACCGGCGGCGCCGGCAAATCGTTCGCCGGCCTCACCGTCGATCAATTCCAGCGCCGCACCAGCCTCGTCCGCCTCGACCGCGCCGCGATCCAAGCCTCCGCCCCGCTCGTCAAAGGCCTTTCAGACCTCGAAGGCCTCGACGCGCATGGCCGCAGCGCGCTTGTACGGTGCGAACGGCGTGGGGAGTAGGGAGGGGGGCAGTGTTCAGTGGGCAGTGGAAGGTATGCAGAAGGCAGAAGCGAGGATTCTTTACGACGGCAAGCGGTGGGAAGTGCGGGCGGGGTTTCGATGCGCAACTGCCTCCCTGCGTTTGCGAATGATCGGCGTAGAGAATTCTCCGGCGAAAACCTGCTTTTCCTCCATATTCCGCCTCATGAAACTGGAGGAAATCGCCTTCGAGGCGGAGAAGCTCCCCGAGGAGTAGAAGGCATCTCTTGCCGCAAGACTTCTGCACAGCCTGGAAGGCTGCGTTTCTGGCACGGGACAGGGGACATAGGGTTCGATGGGTTTGGTGTGGGGAGCGGGACGCTCGGTGCGGCCGGCAAGATGCCGGCCGCGGCGGGCGGGACGCACCGCCCTACCCGGGAACTGAAATGGTTTGTTGCCGGGTAGGGGTGTGGAAAATGGGGAAGGCGGCAGGGAAAGCTTCTTTTATGGTCGTCGGTTTTTTACCCAACAGGTTCCAAGGGGGACAGCACAGTTTCACAGATCGGCGATCTGTGATCAGGACTCGGAATCAACAGTATATCGCACAAGCAGTCGGTTGTAGATGACGGCAAGCCGGAATCGTGGGCGAATTCTTGCTTCGCGTGCCTGCAACTCAATGTTGGATATCGTCATTGTCTTTATTCTGTCGTCTTTTTCGACTGCTCAAGATTTCCCGGATCGCGCGGGGATTCTTCCGCATGTCCAAAATCGCTGCCACTCTGACGATATCATCTTTGATGTCGTAGTAGATGGCAAAGGGGAACCTTTGCGAATTCAGTTTGAACAATCCCCAGTATTTGCGGTGGGTTCCCGAGTAGAATCGCAGAGAGGAAATGTCCGACATCAGGCAGTCGATGAAGTAATTCCCGGCGCCAAACTCGCACGAATCGTAGAACTCTCGTCCAGCCTGAAGATCTTCAGCAGCGCTGTCTAGAACGATCACATGCCTGCTCAGCGGGAGAAGCGTTCCTTGAGTTGCTCCAGCGAGTAGTATTTTGCGTCGGGTGAGTTCATTTTTTCCATCCTTTGCTCAAGGATGTCGCGATGCCAGTTTGGGGGCTCGATGTCGGATGGCTCGTGCAGGAGAGCGTCCCACAGCAACTCCATGGCCTGGAGACGTTCCGCAGTGGTCATTCTTTGGATCTCTGTAACGCTCATGTCGGGAGACTAAGCCCTTGGGCGTTCGTTTCAAGCGCGCTTTGGGAGATCGTCGCAGGATTCACGAAGTGGACTTGTGGCGAGGCGGATCGGGTATCATGGGTTGCGCGGGCTAAAGGCGAGGGTGAGCGATTCGAAGCCGACGACGCGGCGATAGGCGGGTTCGTTTTCGACGCGTTCGCGGGAGTCGATGAGCGCCAACCCGCCGACGCGATCGACGCATGACTGGAGGAGGGTGCGCAGGAGCAGGCGGGCATGGGCGGCGCCGAGGCAGAGGTGCGGGCCGAAGCCGAACGCGAGGTGCGGGTTTGGTTTGCGGTCGAGTCGCAGTTCGTGCGGGGCGTCGAAGGCGGCGGCATCGTGGTTGGCGGATGCCCAGCACAGCGAGACGCGTCCGCCGGGTATGACCGGAATACCGTGCACGTCGGTTTCCGCCGGGCAGATGCGGCCGATGTGGGTGAGGGGAGTGATGACTCTGAAGAATTCCTCGCCGGCGTGGACGATGCGCGAAGGATCCTCGCGCAGGAAGGCGAGGGCCTCCGGATGAGTCGCGAGATGGGCGAGCACGGAAGAAATCGTGTGGATCACGGTGTCGCGGCCGCCGGCGAACGTCAGGTTGGCGAAACCGAGCATTTCTTCGCGTGTCAGCGGCCGCCCGCGGAATGTGGCCTGGGTGAGCGCGCTGAAGAAGTCGTCGCCAGGCGCGGCCGCCGCGCGGTCGAGCTGCTCGTGCAGGTAGGTTTCGAGGGCGGCTCCCTTCCTCTGCCCGTCGCCGCCATCGCGGAAAACATGGGTGCCCCAGCCGATCCAGGTTGCTGCCTCGCTTTCCGGGACGTTCAGGAGATACGCGAGTGCCCTCGACTGGATGGGCAGCGCGAATTCGCGGACGATTTCGATCGACGGCGTCGCGAGCGCCCGACCGACCATTTCGCTCATCAATGCCTCGACCAGTGCTATCATCGCGGGATCTTTGGCCCGCTGGAAAAACGGCTCCACGATCTTCCGGTATTCCGTGTGCTCCGGGGGATCGATTTCGACCGGCAACTGGCGCACGGTGCGCACGTCCTCCTCCGACGGGATCGGCACGCGGAAAGGCGCGTTCGAACTGAACTTCTTCCAGTCCTTTGCCGCCGCGCGAACGTCGCCATGGCGCAGAATCATCGCCGTCGGTTCGCCCTGAAACGGGCACTGCATCACGCCCGCCGTCTCCCGGGCATTGCGAAACGGATCGGATATCGGGTTCATGGCGCCTTAAGCCGGATCTGCGGAGGATCGCGCGGCAAAACCCGCCGCCGCAAGCCGGTCGAGGCTGAACCGGTGCTCGGTATCGCTCAACGGAGGATCGAGGCGCAGGGTGGCTGGATTGTCCTGCCAGTAGTATCCCAATTCGTAGGCGCGATCGACGAGCGGCTGGAGGTCGAGCATCGTATCTGAATCATGCGAGCGGAGGGGAATGGCAAAGGCGGGGATCCGGTCCTGCAATCCCCAGTGATAGACTTCGTAGCGTTCCGGCTGTGCGGCCCGAAAGAAGCAGATCGTGTACCGGGTGAATTCGGCGGGAGGGGATGGCGGTTCCGCCACCGCTGCCACCGTCCCGGTTCCGCTGCGCAATAAATCGATTTCGACCATATTGACTCCCGATCCTTCGTAGCCGCGCCGTTTACGGAGATACTGGTCGCGACCTTCGCTTTGTTTGTTCGTATGGCTGAGTAGTTCGATCACCGTGACGAGGGTGCCGGCATCGGTGGTGATTTCCACCCATCGTTCTGTTTCGTGCTCTCGCGTGACCAGCCGCGGGCTGGCCAGGGCGACCGGGCGCGTGTCGTCATTGTCGGCGGACCAAGTGGGAGCCTGGCCCGATTTCCAGGATTCGACGACCGTGACATCGGAGCGCACCCTGAGACCAGGCGGCAGTCCGCGCTGCGCCAGGTCGTCGCAGATATAGCCGATAAGCCGCGTATGAATGTCGTTCCACGTGAGTTCGAGGAACGGATTCATTCCGGGAAACGGGTTGTGATGCTGGAGCATGGTGGTCTGCCGGGGGCTCGCACCGGATCTGCCGCGCACCGGATCTGCCACATCCGCCGCGCGGCCCGGTTCTGGCTGGTCAGAAATTCTTACCATGTACAAA
>CAZYHO010000161.1:0-9430 GCA_964647495.1 uncultured Akkermansia sp.
GGGTGAGACTCCCTTGACTGGCGACCTCCGCCGCGGGCTGCCAGGTGGAAAGGTTTCCGGATGACTGGACGAGGTATGTCTTGCCGGGCTCGGAGGTCCAGGTCAGTGAGATCTCGGCGGGAGTGACGGACCATGCGGTGATGCGCAGGCTGGAGGGATCGCCGCCCGGCCCTGGATCGGCGAGGCCGGCGGCTTCGAGCAGGAAGTTGTCCAGGTCGGTGGTGACGGTGATACCGCCGGTGCGTGCGCCCGCCGCGATCCTGAAACCGTCTTCGCGAATATTGATTCCTTTGACGAGGAGGTAAGGCGCGGCCAGAAAAACCTGGCCGCCATTGTGGATGTCGTTGGTCAGTTCCAATTTCACCGATGTGGCGTCCGGTCCGGCTGCGATGGCGGTGAGGGTGGCTCGATGGAAAACACCGGAATTGAGAAGGAAACTTTCGCTCATCTCGATATCGACGACATTCCGCAGCGCGACGCCCGGCCGCTCCGGACCGGTGAGGCGGACATTGTTGCCGGATCCGGTCGTATAGACATCAAATCCCACGTACAACGCGCCCGGAATGCCGTCCGCCGATGTCGGATCTTCCCACAGAACATCCGGCAGACTGTCGTTGGCGAGAGGGCCGGTCTCCCCCCACTCCGATGTGAGGAACAATCCCACCCCGAAGCCGTCCGCCACGCCGCCCGGATTCATGCGGAAATCGAAACTCAGCCGGAGCGCATCGACCTGCGCCTGCGGGCTGTCCCAGGCCAGCACGTTCCGCGTGTCACCGTAACCCGTTTCGGTGAGACGGGCGACATTGCCCGCTGCCTCGTCGGCTGTGTCAAAGATATGTGCGGCGTAAGTGCCGAGGACGCCCTGAAAAACATAGGATGGCCCGGTCGCCTGGTTGTCGAAGTCTTCCGACAACAACACCGTCGAGAAATCGAAATCCGGACTGGATCCCAAATCCAGCGGATCGGTGTCCAGGCGGACTTCCGTGCCGTCGGAGACTCCGTCGCCGTCACTGTCCCACTCCAGCGGCTGAAGATCGGCCAGGTATTCCTCCAGATTGGTCAGGCCGTCGCCATCGGGATCGTCATCGGCGTCGGCCACCGCTCCCTGGGTCCTGTTGAGCGCCTCCCACGCGTCCGGCAGACCATCGTCATCGGTGTCGGCTTTGCGCGGATTGGTGCCGGCGCGGTATTCGTCATAATTCGACAGCCCGTCGCCGTCGGGATCATCCTCGGCGTCGTTCAGATTGATATCGAGCTGATACTCCGTCTCCCAGACATCGGGCAGTCCGTCGCCATCGGTGTCCGTTTCGAGGGCCGCATCGCGGAATTTCACGAACGCCGCATCGTGATACGTGCCGTAAAAACCGCGCCAGAATCCGACGTCGATGCCCCCGTCCTCGAAATAAATGTATCGCACACCCGGGCCATAGTCGGTGAATTCATGCGACTCCTCCACCCACTCGCTGCCGACCTCGATGCCGGCCGCCTGGCTGCCGGCAGCCCACTCGTGCAGGACTTGTTTGTCCTCTCCGAGAAGCTGGACTTTCAGGAAGTACCTGTCCTGGGCCGCCTGGATTCCGCCGCCGATGTATGCGGAAAACGCCTCACCCACGTGGATCTCGGGCGCCGCGTCAAGCTCCGCGGCCGCGATGCCCACCGCCACCAAATCGATCGTCTGCGAGCGGATACACCAGCCGAACGAAGTCACGAAATATCCCGGATGGTCGTCGAATCCGCCGGAGGGTTGCCTGGTCCATCCGTCACCTCCGGCGCCGAGCACCGTCCAGCCGGCCTCGATCACGTCCTGTCCGGAACCGTTGACCAGCAGGTTCTCCCCCCAGGGCACGGCGGCGTCGCACGCAAATGCGGAGAGCGTCAACATGGCCAGTCCGGCGAGCCGGCGGCGGGTGGACGGATGGAAAGCCACCCCGTCAGCGGCACGTGTCTTGCCGGGAATCGCCGGGCTGAGATCCCACAGATCCCCGGCGCTCGATTGTTCGTATGATGATCGGTTCATGGCAATAGGGCGAATAATATTCCGGCCAGTCAGGGGTTCGCACGTGACTCATGAAGCGCGATCAAGCCGCCATCCCCTATCATGCGACTCTCCATTTGACAACTGGGAATTTGATGGATTCATGAGGCCGGCTGACGCGGGCTGCCGCGTCCCGACTCGCTGACGGCTTCGGCGAGCCACTGGCATTCCTGGCGCCATGGGGCTTCGGTTCGCATTTCGGCGAGCGTCATGGGGAGGCGTGTCGACCAGTTGCGATCCGCGGAGATACCCGGGACATTGAAGCGGATTTCGGCGCCGAAGAGGTCGGGCAGGGTGATGGCGGCGAACCTGGAGCGGCTTTTGAGGAGGGCGGTGAGGAGGGCGCGGCGGATGGAGTCGTCGAAAGGCGGATACGGCCCGGCTTCGGGATGCCACCAGGCGAACTGGCAGAGGAACTTGAGCTGCTGAGCGGCGGTGGTCTGGGCATCCGGCTCGCCCTCCGCGAGATCGCGCCGCAATCTTTCCCAGAGCGTGCGCAGGGGCTCATGGTCATGAGTGCCTAAAGTGGCGAACGAGCAATCGGGATAGTCCGAGCCCTGGACGGTGTTGCCCAGTCCGTCGTCCTCCCACTGGCAGATCTTGAAGCCCGGGATGTCGAGCGAGAGCAGGTGCGGACGGACGTAATCGGGCACGACTCCGAGGTCCTCGGCGACGACCTCGGCGGGGGTCTCGGCGGCGGCGGCGAGGATGATGCGGAGAAGCGCGTCGCCCTGCGCCAGGTTGGCCGCCATGTTCTCGGGAGTGTCGTCATCCCTGAGGATGAACTGAGGCAAGCGGCCGCCGCAGCGGGCCGCGGCCTCCTCCGTGCTCAGCGGAAGGAACTCGTCGTTGCGCGTCGGCCGCCACGGAAACGCGTAAATGCGATAAAACCCGAGCACATGATCGATGCGGAAGATGGAAAAGATTTCGGTGAGTTTGCGGATGCGCCGGCGCCACCACAGAAAACCGCCGGCCTCCATGTGTGGCCAGTTGTAGAGCGGGATGCCCCAGTTCTGGCCCCATTTCTGGACGAAAGGGTCGTCCTTGTAATACGTCTCCGGCGGCGCACCCCCGCACCAGTCGAGATCGAACTCCTCCGGATGAAAAAAGACGTCGGCGCTGGACCAACTGATGCCAAACGGCACGTCACCCATCAGCGCCACGCCGCACCGCCGCGCGTGGTCGCGCACCTCCGCCCACTGCCCGGCGCACAACCATTGGGCGTACGCGTGGCGCGAGAGTTCGGACTCGATTTCCTCCGGGGCAATGGCGCGCTGCTCGTCCAGCCAGGCGCGCGCCTTCGGCCCGGTGTTCCATTCCTCCGGCCAGGCGAACCAGCCCGCATGCCCGGCCCGGTCCATCAGGATCCGGAACAGGCAGAAATCGTCCAGCCACCCGGCTTCGGCCTGCCGAAATGCCTCGAACGCCGCCCGCCTCTCCTCCAACCCGTCGGTCGCGCTGGCGCCCGTGCCAGCGCCGGCCGCGACCGGCGGCGGACAGAGGCGGGCATGCGCCGCGCGGAGCAATTCGTCGTACAGCGCGCGCACGGCGGTGTAGTCGACGCGCTCCGCCGGCCGGCTGCCGACCCCATGGTGCGCGCAGATTTCCGTGAAGACCGCCGCCGGCAGCTCGGGAACCACATTCGGCGAAAGATCCAGCGTCAGCGGCTCCAGCGCCACGGAACTGATCGCGTTGTACGGGCTGTTGTCCGATCCCGTCGCGTTGATCGGCAAGAGCTGCACAAACCCAAGACCGGACTCGGCCGCCCAGTCCACCAGCCTGTGCACCGCCTCCGTGTCCCCAATGCCCAAGTCGCCTTCCGTGCGCAACGCAAACACCGGGCACAACACCCCGGCACGACGAGCCTGATTCGCAGCATCCATCAAGCCTCCTTCTCTGCCGCAAAATGCGTGCCATGCAACCGGCGGGATGCTGGGGGCGGTTCACGGGACAGGTTCAGTAGTCCGCCGGGCTCCGGCGGACGAGGTCCACGGGGCATGGGGCATGGGGCATGGGCATGGGCATGAGGCACATGCGGCCCATAAGCCCCATGGATCTGCGGTTCACGGTCCACACGTCCGGAACCAATGCACCGTTTTCAGTAGCCGGCATCCGTCATTCGGTGTTCCGTGCGGGTTCGGCAGTGGCTCCCCAGTACTGAGCGATCCGGAGCAGCGCTCAACGAATGACCAATGACCAATGACCACCCCCGTTTTCGACTGCCTCATCGTGATTCCGGCGCGCTATGCGTCGACGCGGTTTCCCGGCAAACCGCTGCACCCGATTGCCGGAAAGCCGCTCGTCCAGCATGTCTGGGAAAGGTGCCGTCAGGCCAGCCTGGCTTCGGGCGTGGTGGTCGCCACCGATGACGATCGGATCGCCGCGGCAGCGCGCGCCTTCGGAGCGGAGGTGGCCATGACGAGCGCCGACCACCCGAGCGGGACCGACCGCCTGGCCGAAGTGGCGGCGCGGCGGCCGGAGGCCACTCATTTCCTCAACGTCCAGGGCGACGAGCCGTTGATCAACCCGGCGTTGCTCGACTCGCTGATGGCCGCCCTGCGCGACGACCCCACGCTCCCCATGATCACGGCCGCCAGCCCGCTCGCGGATGGCCCCGAATCCGAAGACCCCAACATCGTCAAAGCGGTCATGACGTCCTCGGGCGATGCCCTCTACTTCTCGCGCAGCCGCATCCCTTACGCCCGCCACTCCCCCGCCCTGCCGTGCCACCGCCACCTCGGCGTCTACGGCTACTCCCGCGCTTTCCTCCTGCGGTTCGTGACCTGGCCGGCCTCGCCTCTCGAACTCACCGAAGGATTGGAACAACTCCGCGCCCTGGAAAATGGCGCCCGCATCCGCCTGCTCGTCACCAACGACGACTCACCAGGCGTCGACACCCCGGAGCAGGCCCGCGCCGTGGAACACCGGCTCCTCCACCCTCGATCTCACAATAATGAGGGCTGAAAGTCTGCTCCGGCCAGTTCCAACGGGGTGACACACAGGATTCGATGGGAGGTCAGAGGTCAGCACCAAGACAGTGGCGCACGTGGCTTCGCGTTCCGCCTGAAGGCGGGACTCCAACCCAACGTTGTTTCGCACAGGTTTTCAGTTGGAGACCGGCTTCAGCCGGGCTGCGAAGCGTGTACGAACACACGATTCCTGTCGACGGCCGTGCAAGTCTGCGCGACTGCTCTGCGGTCTCCGGCCATCCGGCTTCGTTTCCTCATGATCCGCTTCACCGTTCTCGGATTTCCAGTGTCGATCCACTGGATGTTCTGGCTCACCATCGCCCTGATCAGCGGGCGCCTTGACAGCCTGGGCCAGCCCGGCGTGCTCTGGGAGCTGGCCATCTGGGTTGCGGTGGTGTTTCTCTCGGTGCTCTGGCATGAACTCGGCCATGTGATCTTCCAGCGGAAATTTGGCGCCCGGCCCGAGATCGTGCTCGTCGCGTTTGGCGGTCTGGCGATCCCGCACGGCGCCCGGTTTACGCGATGGCAGTCATTTATTGTGGCGGCGGCCGGCCCGTGTTTCGGGCTGACGCTCTGGGCCGCCTCGCGTGTGTTCTTCCACTTTGTGCCGCCCGCCACCGAGATGCAGCGCGAACTCGCCTGGATGATCACGTTCGTCAATCTGATCTGGTCGATCGTCAACCTGCTGCCGGTCCTCCCGCTCGACGGCGGGCACATGCTGCAGGCCGCCCTCGGCCCGCGCCAGCTCCGCGTCACCGCGGGCATCGGCATGGTTTGCGCCGGTCTCGTCGCGGTCGCGGCCTTCACCCAGATCGGCTCGATCCTGATGGCCGCCTTCTTCGGCTGGTTCGCGTGGCAAAACTACCAGATCTTCCAGCAAGGGCATGGCACGGCCGGCTGAACGCGCCGCGGCCGCCGCCGCTCCCGCGCCCGACCGCTCGGTCCATCCGTGACTCCTTCGCTTTTTTCGCACCGTTCAATCCCACCAACTCACCGCCCCATCCCATGACTCCACTGGACTCACTGCTGACCTGTCTGCGTTTCGCCAGCGTTTCCACCGACTCCGCGCACGCCAGCGATGTGCGGGACTGCGCCGAGTGGCTCGCCGGTTTCCTGCGCGACTCCGGGCTGGCCACGCAGGTGCACCCCACCGCCGGGCATCCGATCGTGGTCGCCCGCAACGCGCACCGGCCCGGCCGGCCGACCGTCCTCCTGTACGGCCACTACGATGTGCAGCCGGCGGACCCGCTCGATCTGTGGAAATCGCCGCCCTTCGAACCGCGCATCGAAAACGGCATCCTCTTCGCCCGCGGCGCCACCGACAACAAAGGCCAGATGATGGCGCACGCGAACGGCCTGCGCCAGACGATGGCCGCGCACGCGGACCTGCCGGTCAACCTCGTCGCGCTCTTCGAGGGCGAAGAAGAGATCGGCAGCCCGAATCTCGGCCCGTTCCTGGACGCGCACCGCGCCGATCTCGCCTGTGACGTGGTCGCCATTTCCGATACCGGCATGATCGCGCCCGGCGTGCCGACGTTCACCTACGGCCTGCGCGGCATCGCGTGCTGCGAAATCGAAGTCGTCGGCCCATCGGTCGACCTGCATTCCGGCATCTTCGGCGGCGCCGTGGCCAACCCGGCCACAGAAATCGCCCGCCTCATCGCCGGCATCCACAACGCGCACGGCCGCGTGCAGATCGACGGATTCTACGACGACGTCCGGCCGCTGGAAAACTGGGAGCGCGAGGCATGGGCCGGCCTGCCGTTGGACGATGCCGAATTGCTCCGGCTCACCGGCTCCCCCGCGCTCCACGGAGAGGCAGGCTTCACGTCGCTCGAACGCCTTTGGGCGCGCCCGACCGCCGAAGTCAACGGCCTGGGCGGCGGCTACCAGGGCGAAGGATCAAAAACCGTGCTCCCCAGCAGCGCCTTCGCGAAATTCTCGTTCCGCCTCGTGCCGGAGCAGGATCCGGACGTCCTGCTCCCGAAAATCGAGGCCTGGCTGCGCGCTCACACACCGCCCACCGTCACGCTGAAGGTCCACCTCGGCCACAGCGGCCAGCCGTACGCCATGGACCCGCATTCGCGCTTCGGCAAGGCGGCCCAGGCCGCGCTGCGCGAGACATTCGGCGGCCGCGATCCCGCCCTCATCCGCGAAGGCGGAAGCATCCCGATCGTCCGCACCTTCAAAGACATCCTCGGCGCCGACACCCTGCTCCTCGGACTCGCCCTGCCGGACTGCAAGGCGCATGCCCCGAACGAAAACTTCCCGCTCGCCAACTTCGAGGCCGGCCAGCGCCTCAATCAACACCTCCTCGAAAAACTCGCCGCGGCCTGAATCGCCCACTCGCCCCCCGCACGCCGCACCCACTCGCTGATTGCCACACGCCCTCAAGGCGCTATGCGTCCGCCATGGATGACCTGATCTCCGCCCTCAATGACGCCGTCACGCGCGGCGACCTTCTCGCCTCCAGCCGCGACAATATCGCCGCGCTGCTCCAAGGCAGTCCCTCCGAAGTCGAAACCGCCAGCGTGCGCGAATTGCTCGCCGGCGGCCACTGGACCGAACTCAACGACCGGTTCTTCAAACGCATCAGCTTCGGCACAAGCGGGCTCCGCGGCCGCACGATCGGCAATGTGGTCACGCAGGCCGAACGCGGCCGCCCGCGCGATGACGGCCGGCCCGAGTTTCCCGCCACGGGCACGAGCACGATGAATTACTCGGTGGCCGAGCGCGCCACCCGCGGATTCGTCGCCTACCTCAAGGCGGAGCTGGCCGCGGCCGGCGTGGCGCGCCGCCCGCGCCTCGTATTTTCTCATGATACGCGACACTTTTCGCGCGACTTCGCCGAGCGCTGCGCCCGCACCGTCGTCGAACACGGCGGCGATGCATGGCTCTTCGACAGCCACCGCCCGACGCCCGAACTCAGCTTCGCCATCCGCCACCTCGATGCCGACGGCGGCGTGATGCACACCGCCAGCCACAACCCGCCTCACGACAACGGCTACAAAGTCTATTTCGCCGACGGCGCCGGCATCATCGACCCGGGCGCCTCACGCCTCAGCGACACCATCGCCGCCCAACCGCCGGCCGCCCCGCCGCTCCCCGCCGCGAGCCAGGGCACGCTCACCGTGATCGGCCCGGAGATCGACGCCGCCTACACGTCGCGGCTCAAGGACGTGATCCTCCAGCCGGATCTCTTGCGCGCTGCCGGTTCGCTCAAAGTCGTTTACACCGCCATCCACGGCACCGGCGGCGTCCATGTGCCGGCCCTGCTGCGCGATCTCGGCGTCCAGCTCCTCACCGTGCCCGAACAGGACATCCCGGACGGCCGTTTCCCGACAGTCGATTCCCCCAATCCCGAAAACGCCGCCGCCCTCAAGATGGCCTGCGACCTCGCGGAAACTGCGGGCGCCGACCTCGTCATCGGCACGGATCCCGACTGCGACCGCATGGGAGTCGCCGTGCGCGACGGATCCGGAAAACTCGTCCTGCTCACCGGAAACCAGACGGGCGCGCTCATGGCGTGGTATCGCGTGGTCACTCATTTCCGGCTCGGGCTGCTCACGGACGCCAACAAGGAGCGCGCCGTGCTCGTCAAGACATTCGTCACCAGCGAACTGCAGGAAGAGATCGCGCGCCGCCACGGCCTGCCGGTCACCAACACGCTCACCGGCTTCAAATGGATCGGCGGAAAGCAGCTCAAATATGAACGCCTCCTGCCGCCCGACATCCAGGCGCGCTACCGCACGCTCAGCGTGGCCGAAGCCCGCGAGGCGCACCTCCGGCACGGCCGCTATTACGTTTTCGGCGGCGAGGAAAGCTACGGTTACCTCGGCGCCGATTTCGTTCGCGACAAGGACGGCAACATGGCCGTCCTCATGTTCGTCGAACTCGCCGCACTCGCCGCCAGCCAGGGACGCACCGTGGCCGCACTGCTCGACGATGTCTGGGCCGAATACGGGTATTTCGCCGAAGTGAGCCGCGACCTGAAACTCGAAGGCGCCCAGGGCGCCGCCCAAATCGCCACGCTCGTCGAGAGTTACGCGACGCGCCCTCCCGCTGAACTCGACGGCTCGCCGGTTGTCCGCCTGCGTCACTTCGGAAAAGAGGAGATCCACGACGAAGAGGGCGACCTCGTGCCGCCGGAAGCCCTCCTCTTTGTCGAACTTGCCGACGGCCGCCGGTTCGCCGTCCGCCCATCGGGCACCGAGCCAAAGGTCAAATTTTACTTCTTCGGCAAACGCCTGCCGGCTCCCGGAGCGCGCCTCACCGCCGCCGAACTCGCCGCGGCCAAGTCCGAAGTGCCCGCCGCCCTGCATCGGCTCTGGGACAGCATGCAGTCGGACATCCGGGCGCGGCTGCAATGAATGAACCTGAAGGGGAAATTGATTTGAACAGAAGGCAACGAAGGAAGCGAAGCAGG
>CAZYHO010000162.1:0-9289 GCA_964647495.1 uncultured Akkermansia sp.
GATCAATCCATGGAGAGCCTGTGGAGGAGGCGGACGGCGGTGTTGGCGATGCGTTCGCCGGTGCCTGGTTCGGCGTAGCTGTGGAGGCCGGTCCATGTCTGGTAGCCGCCGAGGGAGTGGCCTGGATTGTCCGGGAGGTAACCGATCCAGTCGTTGGCGAGTTCGGCGATGAGGGTGTGCGGGAACGGGGAGCGGCGTTTGATTTCGAGGCCGAGGCTGGTGAAGTATTCGGCCGGGATACCGACGATGGCGACATCGCCGATGCGGAGGACCTGGATCCATGTGGCGCGGCGCGTGCCCTGGTGGGTGGCGAGGACGCGGCGCTGGTCGGCGAATATTTCGCGGATGCGGCCGGCGTGCTGCGGGGCGTGGTCGGCGAGGTATCGCTGGATATTGGCGTCCTCGGCCGCTTCGTCGAACGTGCGCACCCTGAAGTGGAACGGTTCGCGCAGGGCGCCGATTTTGGCGACTGGCATCGGGTCGGCGGCGGCGCGGGTCGCGCTCACCGCCTGTTTCATGCGATCGACGGCGAGCCAGGCCGGCACACCGCGGATGTTGTGCGTGGAACCCGAGGCGCCTTCGATAAACCCGACGACGGCTCCGAAATCGGGCTCGAGTTCCTGGGCGGCGAGTCCGTAGAAGCTGGGCGAGCGCACGTCGCGACCCGAGCGCGTGCCGATGGTATGGGTCGAGTGGTTGAAGAGCACGGCGAGCGAGCGGCCGCGCGGGTCGCGGAAATCGAGGACCGGCAGGGCGGGATCGAATGGCCCGGTCGGTTCGACGCGCGATCCGGCTTCGGCCATCGGGTTGAGCCACGAGATGTTGCGGCCCGGCAGGCGGAGCCGGCTATTGGCGCCGACGGTGCGTTCCTCACCGAGCTTGAACCAGAAGCGGGCCGGAGCGCGGCGGAGGTGGGCCGTCTGCACGGCGCGCACGATGCCGCGGTGCACCTCGTGCGCAAAGGCCTCGGACCATCCGAAGGCGTGCGCCGGCGCCGTGCCCGGAGCGTGGTGCGTGTGCGTGGCGTTGATGAGAACGTTGTCGGGACGCAGGCCGGTGGTGCGCTCGATTTCGGCGAGAGCCGCATCGGTGATGCGGCGGGTCACCCAAAGCACGTCGCAGGAAACCAGCGCGATGGCCGATTCGCCGGGCTTTTCCACGACGACCGCGGTGGCGCGCAACTCGCCCTCCTGCTCGTCCGTGAAGCGCGCCTCGAGGTAACCCGCGAGCGGCATCGACGCATCCGCCTTGAGATTGACCGCGGCCGCGCCGACCCGGAGTTCGGGCTCGCCACCCGCCGCTGCGCCGTCCGCCGCGCCGCCGCCGTCCGCCCCTGCGGTACCACCGTCTTTCAGGAAGCGGATGAGGTCGGCCATGTCCTGCGTCGTGAGCCCCGCCTCCAGCCCGTCCGGCATGAGGGAAATGGCGGCGCTTTGGAGGGCGGCCACGTCGCGGCGCCGCACGACGCGTGTCGTGCCGTCGACGAATTTGAACGTCAGGCTGTTGCCCGTCTCGGCGGCGAGCAGCCCGTACAGTTCGGTGCCGTCGGCCAGCCGGCACTGGTAGGCGAAGTATCCCGGCTGCACGTCGGCATTCGGCACAAGGATGTGGGTGAGCAATTTCTCCGGCGAATGACCGGCGACTGACTGGAGGTTCGGACCGACGTCCTGGCCGAGGTCGCCGAGTTTGTGGCAGGCGGCGCAGAGACGCGCGTGCACATCGCGCCCGCGCGCCGCGTCACCGGCGAGCTGGAGGGCCGGCTGAAAGCGGGCGAGCACCTCGGCGCGACCGGCGGCCGGGGCGAGGCGTTTTTCCGCCAGGGCGCGCACGGCGGCGGATCGATGCTGGAGAAGGCGCGAGCGGCGGGTGGCGTCCAGCGTGAGCGGAGAAGGGCCGCCGTCGCTGTCGCCGTCGCTGGCTCCGTCGCTGTCGCCGTCGCTGGCTCCGTCGCCGAGCAGCGCGAGGCACCACGATTCGCGCGTCAGCAGCGCATCCGCGGCGGCCTCGCGCGCGGCCGGAGATTGCGACGGCCAGCGCGCGAGCAGGCGCTGCGGAACCGACTCGTCACCCGTGGCGGCAAGCGCCTCGATGCCGGCGCGCTGGAATTCGAGCGGGTGGCGCGGATCGAGCCAGTCATCGAGCGTGCGGAGGGTGGCGGCGCGGTCGTGCGGCCAGCGCGTGAGCAAGGCGGCGGCGGCGGAGCGCAGGGCGAGCGGCGCGGTATCATCGGCCGCGGTGTGACGCGCAGCCTCGACAGCGGCGGGCAGCCATTGCAGGGATTGCGCGAGCGCGTCGCCGCCCTCGGCGAGCCTCTCCCACGTCGTGCCGCTTCGCACGCACTGGCCGAGCAGGCCGGCGAGCCGCGAGAATTGATCTTCGCGGAAACCACCGGCCTCCTCCGGCACGAGCGCCGGCGAAACCAGCAGGGCGAGCGCGTCGCGATCATCCAGACCGAGCGCCATTTCCGCGAGCGGCCCGGCGAATGAGGCGAGGGCCGGACCGCCGGCGGCGACCACCCCCTCGCTCACCGCGCGGAGATGAGGCAGCGACGAACTCATCACGGCCGCCACCATGAAGGCATCCGCGTGATCGCCGACCGCGAGCCGGCCCAGCGCGGCTCCGGCTTCCGGCGCCGTCCATTCGCCCAACGTCAACGCCAGTTGCAGGCGCACTTTGGCGTCGGAATGAACAGCCAGCGCGGCCGCGGCGGCGATCACCTCGGGCGTGCCGTGCGGCTCGGCGAGGCGCAGGGCGTTTTCGCGCACGCCGGGATGCGGGTCGGCAAGCGCGGCGGCCACGGTCGCCGGGGTGAGCGCGCCCAACCCGTCCAGCACGCTCAACGCCTGCACGCGGGCCTTCGGATTCCGGCTGCGTTTCGCGAGCGCCTCGAGCGCCGGCGCCACGTCGGCCTGGCCGCGCCAGAGCAGCATCTGGTGCGCCTTGTCGCGCTGCCAGCCGTTGGGAGAATCGAGCGCGACCACAAGCTGCGACGGCCCCAGCGTGTCGAGCCTGGGCACGCCGCGCAGTCTGGCGCCGCTGGGGAAAACGCGGTAGATCCGCCCGCGGTCGTCGCCGAGCCGGTAATGCGGCAGCAATTCGGCCTTGCCTTCGGGCGGCAGCCAGTCCGGGTGCTCGATCATGTACCGGTACATATCGACCACCCAGAGCGCGCCGTCCGGGCCGGTGCGTGTCATGACCGGGCGGCACCATCGGTCCTCGCTCGCGAAAAAATCACTGCGCTCCTCGCCGTGCGCGCGGCGAAACGAAAAGCTGACACCCTCGTCCACGAGGACGTTGCGCTGCACGACGTTGTGGAACGGCTCGCAGGTGAAGGCATGGATTTCCCCCGCGGGAAACAACAGCTCGTCGCGGTAGATCATTCCGCCGCACGCGGAGGTGAAATGGCCGCTCTGCTCGAACGAATGGTACCGCTTTTCCTGCGGGCTCACCGGCCAGACCTTCGGGTTGAGCGGAACGACCACAGGTTTCGTCGGATCCGGCGCGGGCGTGTGCGGGTTGCGGCGCAGGTAGCGGTCGGCGAGCACGTAATGCCACAGCGGCCGCGAATTCTGCGTGCCAAACCAGCGCCCCCAGTCGTCGCGATTCCGCCCGAACTGGGACGGCCCGCTCTCGGGCTCGATCTCGCCGGTGTCCGGACGAAACCGGAAATCGCGGCTGCCGACCTCGACCTCGACCGCCACATCGCGTCCGGCGCGCGGCGAGCGCAGCTTGTTGCCCGCGCCGTACTCGCCGTGGTGGCCGCCGGCGGCGCAATAGACCCAGTTGTCCAGCCCCCAGCGCAGGCCGTTGGCGCGGAGTTGCTGGTTGCCTTCGAGCAGGCCGCTCACGACGACCTCGCGCGTGTCGGCGAGGCCATCGCCGTCCGAGTCGCGCAGGAAAACGATGTCGGGCGCCACGGTGACGAGCACGCCGTCGCGCCACGTGAGCAGACCGGTGGGGAAAGCGAGCCCGTCCGCGAAGAGCGTGGAGCGATCGGGGCGGCCGTCGCCATCGGTGTCCTCGAGCACGCGGATGCGGCCACCCGGTTTTCCCTGGCCGTCCATGCCCAGCGGATAATCCGCCATTTCCACGACCCACAGGCGGCCCGCGGCGTCCCAGTCGATCGCGACCGGATCCGCGATGAGCGGCTCCGCGGCGACGAGTTCCACGCCGAAGCCGTCGCGCACGTGGAGCTTGGCGAGTGATTCGCGCGGGCCGAGCGGCGGCGGAACCTCGGGCGCGGGCACCGCCGCGTTCACCGGCGGCGCCAGGCCGGACGCGCGGTAGTGCGCCTCGATTTCCGCCGGCCCGAGCGCCCTCTCGTAGACCGCCACTTCGTCGAGTTTCCCTTCGAAACCGAACATCCCGTCGGTGCGGCCACCGAGGAAAATCGAGGCGGTGCCACCGGGCAGCGTGCTGGCGAATGGCGCGTCGATTTCCGGATCCGGCCGGCCATCGAGATGGACGCGCACGCGCTCGCCGTCGCGGACGAGGACGACATGATGCCATGCTTTTTGCGCCAGCACGGTGCGGCCGGCGACCACGTCCCCGCGCTCGTTGCCATTGAAGAGGAAAAGGCGGCCGGTGATGTCGTCGCGGTGCGTGCCGCCGATGCCGAGGTGCTCGCCGCGCACCGCGGCATCGCCGGCGGGACCGTGCGAAAACAGGTAACCGGTGACCGCGCGGGCATCTGCGGGCAGGGCATTCCAGATCCACATTTCCACGGAAAACGTGGCGCCCAGCTGCATCGGCGAATGCACGCGTCCGCCCGCCAGATGCACGGCGCGGTTGATTTGCGATCCGGAGAACTTCGATGGCGTCAGTGCGGCATTCGGGGAAATGCCCGTCCCGCTGCCCGCCCCCGGCAGGTACAGCGCCACACCCGCCAGCATCGTCGCGTCGCGACCTTGCGGCCCCGCGTCTTTCGCCATCGGCCACTCCATGTCATCGAGCCGCCAGTAGGTCAGCGGACCGGAGGCGAGCACGGCGTGCGCGTACGGTCCGTTTTCGGGGACGGCCGGCCGCCGCGGCTGCCCGGCGACCTCCTCGAGCAACGCGAGCGTGGTCTCGACGATTTTCGGCTCGGCTTCGACTTCGAGGCCGGCCGTGCGAGCCGGCCACGTGATGTACCCTCCGAGCCTGTGTTGTTCCGGCGGCGGGATGTATCCCTCGGCGCCGTTGGCCAGCTCGATGTTCATGGTCAGCGCGAACGGGCTCTGCGCTTTGAGCTTCAGGCCGGTGAGGGCGACGACTTCGTTAGGCAGCGCGGTGAGGCCGAGGTCGCCGATCCGCACGGCCTGCAGCTTCAATTCGGTGCGCTGGCGCTCGTGCAAGTGGATCGCTTCGGCCGCATAGATCTCCGGTTGCGATTGCGGCAGGCGGTCGCCCAGGCCGGCGACCACATCGCGCGCCCAGGCCAGCCGCTCGGCGTCGGGCACGCGGTAATTCAGCGCCAGCTTTCGCTCGGCCATCTTGAGCGGCGCGGTCTCGCGCCATGGCACGGCACGCAGCGCTTCCGCCGCGATGTCCGCCATCTCCTTTGCGTACGAATCATAATGCAGCGGCCGGACCGGCGCTCCGTAGTCGCCCGCCCACAGATCGCCGCTCGTGCCTTGCGACATGATCCCGACAAACGAATCGTCCGCGCCGAGCCTGGCCGCCAGATGCCCGGCGAAGCGCCCGAAGTAGTCGGCGGACAGCAGATCGGAGCTGATGTAGTGCATCGAGTAATTCGCCAGCACCGCCAGCGGCCGGCCGTCCCGCGCCTGCACGGCCAGCAGCGAAAGCGCGGGATCGACCGGGCCCGAGGGGCCTGTCACATCCGCGCTCTGGTAGCCGGGATGCATGTTCGCACGCGCGGTCTGCTGGCCGAACGGGTCGTTGAGCACGCGGTCCGGCCGGCGGATCCACCGGCGGTTGAACGTATGCTCCCACGCCTCCGCGGCCGTCCACCCGACGCGCGCCGGTTCCAGCCGGTCCACCGCCCCGGCGATCGCCTCCGCGATTTTGCCCGGAAGAAACGCGCTGTAGGCGGGATCGGCGCGGCTCCCCAGGCAGCTCATCACCGAAGGCGCCGAGTGCGTGTGCGTCGCTGAAACAAGCATCCGGTCCGTGGCCAGCCCGGTCACGCGCGCCGCTTCCGCTTTCGCCGCATCGATGAGCGCGCGGTCCATCATGCAGGTGTCGACCACGCAGATGGCGAGCCGCGTCGTCCCGTCGTCAAGCGCCAGCGCTTTCGCCCACAGCGGGTCGACGATGCGGTCGGCCGTACGCTCGGTGAACATCCCGTTGACGCGCACCGGGAAATCCGGCGGCCCGATGTCCACCTGATACGCTCCGGCGCGGAAATCCCCGTCCGCGGAGGCGCCAGCCACGGCCCGCTCGCCCGCTCCCTCACCCACACCCCCGCCATCCGGTTTTGATTCCCCCACGACAATTGCCCCCCCGGCCGCCGCCAGCAGTATCAATGGAACGACACGGGAAAACATCATGGCAATCGGCGGAAATAAAATCCGCCCAATCACGCCCATCCTGCCCCCGCTCCGCAAGGCAAATCGTCGCCTTCGACGGCGCGTCAGCGGTTGCCGCGCGCAGGGGATGGCCCGGTCGCCGATTCTCCAGAGGCCCCCGAGCAGATTTGTTCGCACCAGGCATTCGCGCTTTCCCTCTCGGGCGTCTTCCGGGAATCGGCAGTCCCCCATGGCCTCAGACTCGGGAACCGCTGGCGTGCCCGCGGCGCACCGCCACCAGGAGCGCCGCGGAAGTCCCGGAGTCTTCGGCTGAAGAGTGGGATCACTGTGTTCCTGGATCGGCTTCGCGGCTCGGCCTGAGGTTCCGGCTTACCGCCGGAACTCCAACTGAAATGCTGTGCGGAACAACCTTGGGTTGCAGTACCGCCGCGAGGCGGAACGCGCAGCGTTTTGCGAATACTCGTTGATCCGGCCTTCCAACTTCTCTTTCGGGTGGCCTGCGAGACAGGCTCAACACACGAAGGCAGGAAAGAGATTTTCGTGTGTTTGATGTGTTTCGTGGGCATAAAACCTGCAACAGTCGGCATTGGTCTCATACCGGCAGGCGTGTGCGATCCCACTCGGCATGAAGGCTCCGCAGCCGGGCCGACGGGCCGCAGGCGACTGCGGCGCTCCTGTCCAGGCTCGTCGGCCGAGCATCTGCTTGCCATTTTCCGCGGCACGACAAAACGCTCAAAAGCGTGAAAAGAGCCGCCGAAAGTCCGTGTTTTCACGGTTTTGTTGACAAAACCGTGAAAAACAGCAGCCTGCCGGCATGGGAAAAGTGGCCGCGGTCTTCAACAAAATTCACGTGCTGAGGGAGAGGTATGACCGGGCCTCCCCGGGCAAAGAGGCGTTAATCGCGCTGATCGGCGAAGCCGAAATCTCCGAGCACGTTTACAACTCCAATGCCATCGAGAACAGCACCCTCACGCTGGAAGAAACGGAGAAGATTCTCCTCCAGATCGATCTGGACAGGTACATTTCAGAGCGGGAAATATTCGAGGCGAAGAACCTCGCGCGGGTGATGTCGTACATCGACAAGAAAGCCGGAGAAGGCGAACTCACACTGGATGTCATGCGGATGCTCCATCAGATGCTCCTGGCCAACATTCGCGACGATATTGCGGGAAGATTCAGGGCCGCCGGCGAGTATGTCCGGGTGGGCAGCCACATCGCTCCGGCGCCTGAGGAGATTGTCGAAAGACTGGAACGAATGTTGGTGGAGTACCGCGCCAGTTATCGCGAAAACGTCATCAGGCGCGTCGCCAGATTACACCTGGCTTTCGAGCATACGCACCCGTTTGTGGATGGCAACGGACGCATCGGGCGCGTCCTCAACAACTATGCGTTGATCAGGGAAGGATTCGTTCCAATCAATATCAAGTTCGCCGACCGGAGGAGGTACTACGACGCGTTTGTCGAGTTTGACAGAAGCGGCGCGACCGCCCTCATGGAAGACATCGTCGGGAAAGCGCTGACGATCAGTTACCACAAACGTCTGGCGTATCTGGAAGGCAAAAGGATCATGCCCCTGGCCGAATTCGCAAAGTCGCGAAAACTGTCGCATTCCAATCTGATCAACAAAGCCAACCGGCAGACCATAGAAGCGTTCATAGAGAAGGGCATTTGGAAAATCGGAGTGAGCAGTGACCAATGACCAATGACCAATGACCAATGACCAATGACCAATGACCAATGACCAATGACTCCATTCACCTCCGCAGCGCCTTGCGGTAATTCACGATACCGGCGGCGATGGAGGCGGCGATGCGCTCGCGGTAGAGCGGATTGTGGATTTTCGCGCACTCCGCCGGGCTGGTGATGAATCCTCCTTCGACGAGGATGCCCGGCGTCTGGATCCCTTTGAGCAGAAACCACCGGTCGCGCAGGATGCCGCGGTCGACCGCCTTGAGGTGGTAGAGCATGGAGGCATGGACGGCCGTGGCGAGCGCGATATTCTCGGAGTCGCGCGTGTTGCCTCGAAACCGGACCGCGTCGTTCTCGTTCTCGTCCTTCCGGCTCCGGTTCGTCCCCTGCGGCGCCAGCGCGTACGTCTCGATCCCCTGGGCCGACGATCCGCCGGAGTTGTAGTGCACGCTCACGAACACGCTCGACGGCGTGGCATTCGCGATTTCCACCCGCCGCGGCAGACTCGGGTACGTGTCGCTCGTCCGCGTCATCACCACCTTGAAGCCGCGCGACTGCAATTGTTTGGCCAGCCGCAGACTGGTATCCAGCGTGTACGTCTCCTCGTTGCCGAACACTCCGCGCGCCCCGGAATCGTGCCCGCCGTGCCCCGGATCCACCACCACCGTGGTGAACAGCGGCCCCTGCGCGATGTGGCTCGGCCTCAGCACAGGGTCGATCAATTTCGACAGATCGATCCGCGACACCAGCACGTCCGAGCCCTGGCTGGTCACCGGCAGGCTGAGCATGAACTTCACGCCGTTCACGAACATTTCCTGGCTCCCGCTGCGCAACCGCAATACCAGCCGCGGGGATCGCAACGCCACCGACGCCCCGCTCCGCTCCAAGGCCGAAAACTTGTAGAAATCCTTGATCCCCTGCGCCGTCACATACTCGACGCCGCCCACCTGGATGAGCTTCCACGACGCCTGTGCCAACCCCGGCCACGCCAGCCCGATCCCCCCGGCCAACCAACCGAGGGCGCGGCGTCGCGTGCAGTGAAGGGGGCTGGGGGAAGACGGCGGCTCCATGTGACTGCGGCCGGCAGACTAGGCGCAAATGCGCCCCCTGCAACGCCCATGGAAGACTTT
>CAZYHO010000163.1:0-2326 GCA_964647495.1 uncultured Akkermansia sp.
CCGCATTCCTCGTACCGATACCCGACGCCGTGGACGGTGCGGATGAGCGTGGGGTGAGCGGGGTCGGCTTCCAGGCGTTTGCGGAGCTGGGAAATGTGTTGATCGAGGGCGCGGCTGGCGAGCGGCGTGGCATGGCCCCAGGCTTCTTCGAAAATCTGGTCGCGCGTGACGGCGCGGCCTTTCTCGCGGTGGAGCAGCGCGAGGATTCTGACATCGCGCAGGCTGAGGTCGACGATGCCGGATTCCGCCTCGGAGGCATGGGCGGGGACGCGGGCGGGGCGGTACGCACGCAGTTCGGCGGGGACGATGCGCACACCCGCCATGATGAAGCTTTCCGGCATGCCGGGGCGCGGTGAATCGCGCAGGGCGCGGCGGGTCACGGCGCGGACGCGGGCGATGACGGCGCGGAGTCCGAACGGCTTGACGATAAAATCGTCGGCGCCGAGTTCGAGGCCGAGCACGGTGTCGATTTCCTCGGACTTGGCGCTGATGAAGAGGATGGGGATTCTGGAGCCGGCGCGGCGGAGGCGGCGGCAGACCTCGTAGCCATCGATGGCGGGCATCATGACGTCGAGGCAGGCGACGTCGGGGCGGTGTTCCTCGAACAAGCGGAGGGCCTCGGCGCCATCGCGGGCCGGGATCGGCTCGAACCCTTCGCGGGCAAACACTTCGACCAGACCATGGCGGGTGAGGCGGTCGTCCTCGGCAATCAGGACTTTCATGACGGCGCAAGCGGAAGACGGAGGACAAATGTGCAGCCGGGGACGCCGGGCGGCGGGTCGAGCACGAGATCGCCCCCCATGGCGCGGGCCAGCTCGCGGGCGAGCCCGAGCCCGAGTCCGGTGCCGGCCACGCCATCGGTAAGCCTGTCGCTCGCACGGAAAAACGGCTCGAAAACTTTCTCGCGCAGGGCAGACGGAATGCCGGGGCCGCGGTCCGCGACCACGACTTCCGCCATCCGGTCTGGCGCGTCGACGCGCGTCGTCACGCCGGCCCAGCCGCCCGAACCGGCGTATTTCTCGACGTTCGAAAGCAGATTGCTCACGATCTGCCCGAGCCAGTCGGGATCGGCGAGCGCGGTGGCGCGGCTGGCCAGGCGGGCGTCGAGCGCGACGCCTTGTTCGGCGAGGCCCGGCCGGAACGGCTGGAGGATGGCGGCAATCTCGTCATCCATCTCGATCGCGCGGGCCTGCGGGCGGAGCGTGCCGCGCTGGTGCCGGGAAAACGTGAGCACATTCGTGATGAGACGCCCGAGGCGGGCGCTTTCGCTGACCACGACGTCGAGGCATTCGCGAACCGGGCGCGAGCCATCGTCCTCGGGCAGGCGTGCGGCCGCCAGCTCGGCGTAGAGCGAAATATTGGTCAGCGGCGTCTTGAGTTCGTGAGAGACCTGGTTGACGAACGTGATCCGCTGGGCCGCGGTGCGCAGTTCGCGCGTGCTTTCGCGATAGAGGTACACCGCGAGCAGGCCGAGAGCCGCCGCCGCGGCAGCCAGCCCGGTCCACCACGGCCAGCGGCCGCCCCCGCCCGCCGCCGTCACGTCCGGCGCCTGGAGATCGAGCGACCACGCGGCAAACGGGGCCGGAGCAGCCAGCCGCGCTGACAACTGATCCCGGTCGGGCGCCGTCCCCCAGGCATACACCGTGCGGCCCTGCGGATCGGACCAGAGGACGCGTCCTCCGCCGGCGCCTGGGTGGCCGGCCGCCGTTGTCGCCGTTGCCGTCATCGGGAGCTTCCCGATGATGTCCGCTGTCAGGACGGCGGTCGGGATTTCGGCGCCGACGACCTCGCCGCCGGGCAGCCGCATCCAGAAAATGAATCGCGGACCGCTGCCGTGATACCACACCTTCCACCCCTGCTCGCTCGGCGCGCCAAACTCGCCCGATGACTCGGCCGTGAAACCGGCGCCGTCCCACAGTCCGTCAGTGCGCTGCAGGAATGCCAGCTCATCGGAGCTCACAGCCGCTGCCTCTTTCGGCGGATGAAGCATGCGGCCGCGCGCGTCGAGCACGAAGGCCGCCGAGACCAGCCGGTGCTGGCGCGGCAGATCGCGCCACGCCTCAGGTCCCGCCCCGGAAGGAATCGCGGCCAGCACCTCGGCCAGTTCGCGTTCCCGTGCCGCGATCGTCCCCGCCATGCTCCGCTGCACCTCGGTCAGCCGCTCGATCATCTGCGCCTGAAATCCCTCACGCAGCCTCGCCTGCTCCCCGTACACCGCCCGGCCGCCCAGCCACGCCAGAAGCGACAGCGGCAGCACGACAAGCAGCGTCAGGACGATCAACAGGCGGGGCTTCAATGAATCAGGGGCGGCTCATTTCTTGTCGGG
>CAZYHO010000163.1:2426-9240 GCA_964647495.1 uncultured Akkermansia sp.
ATTAAACTGGGTGTCTCTCATGTATTTGCGGGCGACCGACCAGTCGAGATCATCGAGGTTCTTGGCGTCCTGCCTGTTGAGCGACTCGAAATCGCGAAGCGACTGGTCTTTCAGTTTGTCGGCGTTTTCACTCAGGTAAAGCGCGTTGCCGAGCAGGACGTCCTTGGCTTCCTCCTTGCGGCCGGCGTCGCGCAGTGCAGTGGCGCGTTCGTTATCCGCGGTGGCGATCTGCATCACGGCCGCGACCATGGCTTCCTTGTCGATGGACCGCTCGACTTCCTCCGCCGAGTCCGAGAAGCGCGCGGCAACGGCGTCGGTCAGGTTCTCGACCGCTTTGGTGTACAAGTTTTCGTACTGCACGGCGACTCGGGCCAGATCGCGGGTCACCTGGGTGCCGGTGGCCGGCACCTCGACCTCGAGCAGGACGTATTTTTCCTCGCCAGCGTACAGATTGTTCAGATCGACGGTGACTCGCGATCCGGCGATGACGGCTGGGCGGCCGAAGACGCGCAGCGGCTTGACGCCGGGCTGGCACATGATGTGCACCGACACGCGCTGCGCCACGACCGCCATCAACATGCCGAGTTCGTCGCGAAAGAGGCCGGCCAGCTCGGCCGGACGCTCGATGAAGGCGTGGCGGCCGTCGCTGCGCGCGGCAAGCTGTGTCATCAGGTCTTCGTTATAGCCGGCGCCGAGGCCGATGGTGGTCACCGCCAGCCCTTCTTTCGCCAGCGAGGCGCCGACTTCGGCGAGTTCGCCCGGTGACGATGGGCCGATGTTGGCCAGGCCGTCGGAAAGGAGGATGATGCGGTTGACGCGGTCGCGGCTCGCGAATTTGCGCGCCTCTTCCGCGCCCTTGCTGACGCCGGCGAAGAGGGCGGTGTCCCCACCCCCGTTCACAGCGGCGATTTTGGCGCAGATCTCGTCGCGCGACGTCGCTTTCGTTGCCGGCACGATGACCTCGACGTTCGTGTCGTAAATGACGACCGACACGATGTCGTCGTCGCGCAACCCTTGCACGGTGAGCTGAGCGGCTTCCTTCGCCCGCGCCAGTTTTTCGCCGATCATCGAACCCGACCGGTCGAGAATGATCGCGAGATTGAGCGGCGTGCGGGGACGATCGGCGCCCAGCTCGAATCCGGTCAGGCCGACCTTGAGATGCGTGATCGTGTTCTGGTCCGCGAGCAGGACCGGCTTGGTGGTGACGGAGCTGAGGCGCACCTTGTCAGCCCGTTCGGCGCCGAGGGCGCGCGAGGTTCCGGACAAGCCGGTCCAGCCGGCGGCCGCCACGGCAGCCAGGGCGATGTATTGAAGGATCGATCGTATTCTCATGGGATTGGTTTGTTCGATGGGATGAAGGGCGGCCAACCGCAGTGAAACCGTCCACAGCGGTCCGCCCGGCACGAGTTTCGCCCAGCATCGCCCAACCCGGGTCAGCACGCCGTCAGGAGATTGTAAGAAGTCTGTCAGCGCCCCGCCCGCAGCGGAAAGCTATTTCACCCCGCCCGGCTCAAGCCGGTCCATTCCAGCACGTTCGCTCCACAGCCTCTTTGAACACTGCACACTGACCTCTCCGAGATTTGAAATCTGAAATTTGAGATCTGATCCCCCGCCCCCCCCCAGCCCCATGCACGGGATGACAGCCGGGCGTCAGTCGAAGACGACGGTTTTGTTCTGATAGACGAGGATTCGATGTTCGAGGTGGAGGCGCACGGCCTCGCTGAGGACGAGTTTTTCGAGGCTGCGTCCTTTTCTGAGCAGATCGCCGACGGTGTCGCGATGACTGACGCGGCGGACTTCCTGGTGGATGATCGGCCCGTCGTCGAGGACGGGGCTCACGTAATGCGCGGTGGCGCCGATGAGTTTGACGCCGCGGGCGTGCGCCTGGTGGTATGGCCGCGCGCCCGCGAATGCGGGGAGGAATGAGTGGTGGATGTTGATCACCGGACAGCCGACATGGGCGAGAAAATCCACGCTGAGGATCTGCATGTATCGGGCGAGCACCACCAGATCGACGTGCTGGTCACGCAGGATGTCGAGCTGGCGCCGTTCGATCTTCGGTTTCTGACCAGCATCGACCGGGATGAAGTGGAACGGAATACCGAGGAGGCGCGCCGTCTCCTCGATGACGCGATGATTGGAGAGAATGGCGACGATGTCCGCGGCCAGCTCGCCCTGTTTCCAGTCGAACAGCAGCTCGTGGCAGGCATGCACGTTCCGGGACACGAGGATCGCCATACGCTGGCGCCGCGCCCCGAGCGCCAGAGTGGCGGACATTCCCAGTTCCTGGTGGGCGAAATCGCGAAAGGCGGCCGCTTCGGCCGCGAGGTCGGCCTCGGGAGAGGCGGCCCACTCGACCCGCTGAAAGAACGCGCCGGCCTGGGCGTCGTGATGCTGGTCGGCGTGGAGGATGTTCCCGCCGTGGCGGTAGATCCAGCCGGAGACGCCGGCCACCAATCCGGGGCGGTCAGGCCCGTGCAGGAGCGCGATGAGGCGTGAGCGGCCTGCGGTGTTGCTCACGGGCGGTCAGTCCTGGTTCGGCAGGAATGCCGGGCGGCCACCTTCCCAATCTTTTTCCGGACGCGCCCACGGCTGCGAACTCATATCGCTTCCGGGCGGGGGCGGTGGCGGCGGCTTGGGCTTCTTCTTTTGCGAACCAGTAGTGGTGCAGGCGGCCATGGCCACCGAGGCGAGCACAACCACCAGTCCCGTCAGTCCCCGTTTCAGATGCAGCTGATGTTGGTTCATGGCGGATTTCCGGCGCCGGATCAAACGTGGAGCGACTGCTCTGTTTTCAGCGCTGCACTTTCTCGAAGATTACCCTGTCCCCGGGGCTGATGGCCGTGCCGGGGGGCACCGAGTCCGATTCGATGTCGGCGATCGTCCGGTTGTTGCTGATCGACGAAATATTCAGCGTGCCGATGCGCTGGTTGCCGCGCTTCACGATGAACTTCGAGCCTCCGGTCACGCCGTTGCGTTCACCGAGGTTGACCACCGCGAAGCCGTAATCCTGGTTGGTCGCGATGACCATGCCTTCAAGCGCATTCTGGCTGATGCCCTGGTTGCGCTCGGAGGCCGACCGCTGGAGGGAGGCGACGGTTCCTTCCTGGGCCGTGACCACGCCCCTGGCCATTTCCATCTCCCCGGACGCCTTGTCCCTGTCGGTCTCCAGCGTCGCGATCTCCTGATTCAGCATCTCGATCTTGGAGTTGATCGTATCGATGGTTTCGTTCTCCAGCAGGATGGCAAGCTGGGTTTCGAGCGAGGTCAAGTCCTGCTCCTTCTCCTTGATATCGTTCTCGACCTTGGCCAGATCCGCGGTCTTGGATCTCAGGAGGGACTGGGCATTGGCCAAGGCGGCCTCCTTGTCTTTCCTGGAGGCGACGGCGTCACGCCAGCGATCGTGTTCGGCGGAGAGGTTGGCGATTTCCTCGTCGATCTTCTCCAGCGTGGGCTTGATGTGCTGGATGTTGATCGAGATCTTCTCCTTGCGTGTGTCGATGAAGGCCTGACGGTTCTTGAAGCCAAGAAACGTGCCGGCAGCAAGCGCGAGCGCACTCACAATAAAGAGGACTTTGGACAGCATGGTGTAAGAGACGGTGTGAGGATTCGGAAAAATCGTGGCGCTGGATTGATGGATCTCAGTTGAACGGATCGTCCGGAACTTCGGAGGGCGAGTCGGAGGGCGGCGGCTCGGCGGGTGTGGGAGAACCAAGGTCACCAAACGGATCGGACGGATCGACGTCGGGAGTAGTGGCCGGCGCCGGAGTGCCGGGCGCGGCGCCCGGGGCGCTCGGAGTCGATGCCGCCGCTGCCGCGGCGCGTTCCGATTGCGCCCAGGCCGTGCTGCTGGAGACGGCCGCGACGGTCACGGTGTCACCGACATGCACATCCGCCGCGTTCACGCCGGCGAGGTCGGCGACGGCAAACCGCTGCTCGACATTGGTCACCTTCGCCTGGCCGACGACTTCGGAGCCGCGCTTGATGTCGAGCGTGGCGCCGCTCACCACGCCGCGCAGGTTGCCGGCGTTGATCGTGATGAATCCGTACGGACGATCGATCTGCACGATCCTGGCGCGGAAACCGTCCTGGATGATGCCACGGGCCTGCCACGTCTCCTTGCGGCGGAGATCGGCGATCTGGCCGACAAGAGAATCCGAGCGCTGCTTCAGGCTCACGGTCTGCGCATTCAGCCTGACGATTTCATTGTCCAGGTTGGTCTTTTGGGCTGTCAGCGAAGTGAGCTGGGTCTTGAGTTGCTCGATGCCACCTGCGTCATCAACCTGCTTCTTCACTTCCGTCCAGCGGGCGGTCACCGTATCCAGCTCGGTTTGCTTTTCCTCGATCTGGCTGACCACGCCATCGATTCTGGGCTTGAGCCCGTCCGTCTCGGCCTGGATTTGGTCGCGCTCGCCTTCGGTGCCCTTGCGGCCTTCGGTGTCAGCGGCAAGTTTCTGGGTGACGGAAGAGAGGTGCCTGTCCGCCGCGGTCCGGTGTTCCTGGGCGATGGCGAGCAGAACCCGCTCAGCCTTGAACTGGTTGACGTTTTTGTAGCTGAAATACGCGGCGCCAGCCGTGAGGATGGCGGCGACGATGGACAGGGTCTTCCACATGACGAGGGGTGAATGGCGGTTGGATTGACGGGGTGAGCCCCCGACAGCGAGGTGTATCACATACAACTCCCCGGCGGCAAGGACAGAAATGCAAAATATTCAACGCCGCCAGCCCCCCGCGCCTTAGGCCGCCGAACCCGCTCCAGCCCGCACCCGGGGCCTCCGGCCTCATTTCTCCGTTGGCCGCCACCGATCTGAAATCTCGAATCTCGGATCATCTTGCCTGGGGTTCACTGTCCGGCGGCGCGCCCGGCGGCCCGCCTGGCTGGCCACCCACGCCGGTAAAGTCAAGCACGGACGGATACGAGGCGTCAGACGGCTTGTGCTCGCCGTCCGGCCCGGTCGGTGGCGGAGGTGGAGGTGGAGCCTGCTCGATCCACCCGAGGCCGAGGAATTCGACGATTTCGACCTGGTCGTCGGAGGGGGCATGCTCGGGAAAGCGGATCCGCAGCATGACGGGCGTGCTGATGCTCCCCCGCGGCAAACGGGAATCGACCAGGGCTTTGGCGGCGTCCGATCCGCGGCGGGCATAGGCGTAGATCCGCTGGGTGAGAGTGACGTCGGACAGGCGGAGGCAGAGCCACTCGCGGTCGTCGCCGAACAAGTGGTTGAAGTAATCGTCGCGGACCCCCAGAAGCCTGAAGAAGCGCGGTGTGGTATCGCGGCGGGCGCGGAACTCCTCGAGGGGCATCTCGCTGATGACGGCGGCGCTGGGCCAGTCCACCAGCCACTGGCCACCGGGATCCAGCCGGAGGGCGACGGCCCTGGCGACCTGCCCGGGAACATCATAGGTGATGATGGCGGTCTGCATGTGGTCCACCCAGACGTGGTATTCGGTGGGAGCGAGCGTGAACGCAGGAAAGGGCAGTTGATTCCGCCCTTCGCCCTCGGTGTAGTGCTGGCGCACCTGCGGTTCCAGAGACTCCCGGTTTTCGATGAGCGGGAGAAGTTCATCGAGGCTCCTCACCGAAAGATAACGGGTGGCGGCGGCAGCGGCCTGTTCGAAACGAGCGCGCAACTCAGGATAGGTTGAGGCGCCCGCGCTACCGGCGGCGCCCGCGACGGCGGCCTGGTCCGCCGCCACCGGCTGGACGGGCGGCGCGGCCGGCGGCCGGCGCGTCACGGCGAGAGCGGTGATTGCCGTGATTCCCAGCGCGGCGATGACGGCGATCCACGCCCCGCGCGATCCGGTGCTGGCCGGAACCGGCACACTGGCCTCCGCCTCCTCCGGATCGAGATCCCAGTCCCCGGTCTTCGCGCGGCGCCAGTCAGGCGGCTCCTCGAACTGCACTTCGCGCGATCCTGCCAACCCGGTATTCACGGCACGAAAGGAGACCCCGCAACGATCGCACTTCTGGGTCGACAGATTGTGCGCGAGATCGAGATGGGTCTTCTTTCCGCAATGGGGACATTCGATGGAGACACGGCTCATGGGCGAGGCTGGCCAGAGACCAGGGAACCCACTGTGGCATACCCCGCGCCTGTCGGCAATCCCGCGATGCGGGAGAGCTTCCCCCCGCGCTCAGCGGCGCGACATGAAAATCCGCAGCACGTACCACAACATGAGCGCAAACGAGGCGAAGAGTTCCAATGCCGCCGCCACATAATGGTTTTCCGGATAATGATGCAGCACGTTGGACGTGTCATACAGTATGGACGCGCCCGCGAGAGCGACCATGGCGACGGAAAAATACACGCCGAGATTGAATCCGAAAATGACACCGGCGACGATAAGGACAAGCGCCACGATTCCGCCCCAGAACAGTAGGCCGCGCAGGAACGAAAAATCCTTCCGCGTAATGAACGCCACGGCCGTCAGCCCGGTGAAGGCCAGCGCCGTCACAAACGCGGCGCTCTGGATAGCGCCGGGAGCATGACGATCCGCAAGATAGAGCATCGGCACGAAAATGATCGACTGCGCCAGCACGAACCCGGTCAGCGCGGCATATTGCGCGCCTGACGATTGCGCGCGATGCGCCACGCTCCGGGCCAGCCAGGAGACGACGACAAAGGCGCCGAGCACGAGCAACCAGGACGTGCTCAACATGGCTCGGGCCATCGGCTCGGCCAGGCCCGACTTGAAAAACCAGACCTCGAGCAACGTGAACCCCGCGAGCGCGCCCAGCAAATGGCCGTACGTGCGCGTTATGAAAACACTGCGCGTGGCGACGTCGCGATCGATGACCGGAACGGGAGCGGGA
>CAZYHO010000164.1:0-6434 GCA_964647495.1 uncultured Akkermansia sp.
AACTCACATCGCGCGTGATCAAGGAAGGGCTTGGCCTGCTCGGGATCGGGGTGCCAGAGCGGATGTAGCAGGGAGGATGCAGCCGCAACCTGCGGGGCGGACGGCGCCGGAGCGGCTGCGGTTCAGGCGATCTCCCAGCCGCTGCGGTAGGCGCGTTTGACGAGGTTCGTCGCCGCGTCGGAATTGGTGAACGTGAGTGCGTCGGAGTCCCATGTCAGCTCCTCGCCGGGGAAGACGCTGGCAAGGCATCCAAGCAGGACGGATTCCGTGAGCGGCCCGGAGTAGTCGAAGCTGGCGGACGGCTGGGTATCGCCGCCGGCGGCGATGGCGTTGAGCCACTCGTGGTAGTGGTCGCGCGGCTCGAGCCTCGGATACCGGAAGCCGGCGAATTTTTCCTGGGGAAACAATTCCGGCCGCCCGCCATGCGGGTGAAGGAGCACGCCTTCCGTGCCGATGATGATGTTTCCTTGGCCGGGCACCTTGATCTTGCGTGACCCGGGATCGTCCTCGACAAGCGCGACCACCGCGGCCGGCGGGCGCTTGTTGCCGTCGTACCACGTCACCTTGACCGAATCCCCGGCGGTGAACTTCGTGGCCGGGAACGTGTACTCGACCTGGCCGTTGATCGCCCAGTTGGTCGCGTTGACGGGCGCCGTGCCGGTCGATTTGACCGCGGTCGGCGTGGTCAGGCCGAGCGCGCGGTACCACGAGCTGAAGATGTGGCATCCCATGTCGCCGAGGGTGCCGGTGCCGAAATCGCGGCGGCGGCGCCAGTTGCCGGGATGGTAGTACCCCTGGATGAACGGCCGGTCTTCGGCGACGCCGAGCCAGTGGTCCCAGTTGAGCCACTCCGGCGGTGTGTCCTTGCGGTCGGGCACGGGGGCGAGGTCACCCCAGTCTTTCTCGGAAAACGTGTGCACTTCCTTGACCTTGCCGATCACACCGCTGTGGACGATCTCGACCGCGAATCGCTCGGTGAAGTCCGATGAAACCTGGATGCCCATCTGCGTTTTCACGCCTTTTTCGCGCGCGCGGAGGATCATTTCCCGGTTTTCCCAAAGATTCTGCGTCAGCGGTTTCTGGCCGTAGACGTGCTTGCCGAGTTTGATCGCCGCCAGACCGATGGGCGCGTGCATGTGGTCGGGCGTGGCCACATGCGCGGCGTCGAGCGTCTCGCCTTCCTTCGCCAGCAGCTCGCGCCAGTCACCGTACACCCGCAGGTCGGGAAACTCGGACGCGTATCTGGATTTCAGGGACTCCAGCGCGCGCCGGTCGACATCCGCCGCGGCCACCAGTTGGTATTTCGAATGCCGCACGAACGACTCGATGTCCGAGGCGCCCTGGCCTCCGGCGCCGAAACTCGCCACCTGGATTTTCCCGTTGGGCGAAACCGCCCACGAGCGCGGCGCGATGTACGGGGCGCTGAGGGCGGCGGCGGCCCCGCCCAGGAACCGGCGGCGGGACATCGATGTGCGGCGGCGTGTTGTCATGCCCGCCAATGGAGACGGACACGGCACGGGCGCAAGCAGGGAGTGCCGCGGGACGCCAACGGGTTTCGCATTGGATCAGGTTGGAGAGCGGAGGGGGGTCGGTGCGTCGGAGGTCAGAGATCGGAGATCAGAAGTCAGAAGTCAGAAGTCAGAAGTCAGAACCAACTGAGTTGCGGACATGGCTGCGCGTTCCGCCTGAAGGCGGGACTCCAACCCAACGGTTTTCCGCACAGCTTTTCAGTTGGAGTCCCGGCTTCAGCCGGACGCGAAGCTTGGGGTTGAAGAGGATTTCGCATGACGCTGCGTGTGCCGGCTGAAGCAAGGCGGGGAGTCCCCAAACCAACGACGTCCACCCAGCAGCTTCGCTGAGCCGGCGCATGATCGGAGCGGCCCGACGCGGCGCCAAAACGCGCGCTGGCGCGGGGCGACAGGATGAGCGTAAATGGCGGGGTCCGTCGATTCGCCTCATGACCGACTCCGAATCCGTCCAGCCGGCGCGGCCGCCGGCCGCCGAGCCGCGTTCCGCGCTGCTTCCGGGCTCCGTGTCCGGGGCATCCGGGGGCGCGGCGCCGGCGTCGTCTGTTGCGTCCCGCGGCGCCGGTCTGGTGTGGTTGTGGGCGGGGCTCGGGCTCACGCTGGTGATTCTGGCGGGCGGGTTCGTCGGCTGGCTGTTGATGGTGCGGCCGGCCGAGAAGGTGGCGGGCGGATTGCGCGACACGGTGGCGCACGCGCTCGAGCGGATCACGGGCGAGCGGTTCACTGTGGCTTCCAATACCGTCACGCTGCAGAAATCGAACATCGCCGAACTCAGCGTCGTCCAGCGGAAGACGCAGACGGTGACGAAGCTCGAAACGAGCACCTTCGGGAGCCGGTCGACCCTGATCCTGCGCGGCGATTTCGTGGTGAAGGCGGGGTTTGACCTGACCAGGCCGTTTTCGGTCACGGTCAACGAGACGACCGGCGAAGTGCACGCCGAGTTTCCCCCGGCCAAGATCACCAGCGTCGAGCTGAAGAATTACGAAGTGTATTTTTCCGACAGCGGGCTGATCAACAAGCTGAAGCCGGAACATCATGAACTCGCCACCCGGCAGATGCTCGCCCAGGCGCGCCTCGACGCCGAAAAGTCCGACATCAAGGAGGAGGCGGAGGTGCAGCTCAGGACCCGCCTCAAGGATTTGCTCGGCCGGGACGCGAAAAAAGTGATGCTGCGCGACGCACAAGTGCTCCCGTAGTGCCACTTTTTTCGCATGACCACCGCATCCAAAGAAACGCCGTTGATGGAAAAGATCGTGAGCCTCTGCAAACGCAGGGGGTTCATCTTCCAGTCGTCCGAGATCTACGGCGGCATCAACGGTTTTTGGGATTACGGCCCGCTGGGCGCGGAACTGAAGCGCAACCTGCGCGACGCGTGGTGGCATGCCATGATGCGCGAGCGCGAGGATGTCGTGGGCCTCGACGCGACCATCATCATGCATCCGGACATCTGGAAAGCGTCCGGACATGTGGACACTTTTTCCGACCCGATGAGCACCTGCAAAGGCTGCAAGAAGCTCGTCCGCAGCGATCAATGGTGGTCCGTCATGGGCGAGCAGCCGTGGGTGCAGGCGCTGATCCCCCTCGTGGAAACGGGCGCCGGCGCGCTCGACACCGGCAGCATTCTCAAGTGGGCCAAAAGCAAGGGCAGGCATCTCGCTCCCAATCTCGCCTTGGTGCGCGCGCCGGAAGCCACGCTGTCCCGGCTCGTGGAGGACATCGAAGCAGGCCGCCGCCCCGCCGATTCCCGTGAGTATTTCCTCTGCTTCGCCACCGCGCAAAATGGCCCGGCCGGCCTCGTCACGCCGTGCCCGCACTGTGGCGGCGAGCTGACCGAGCCGCGTCCGTTCAACCTGATGTTCGAAAGCCACGCCGGCCCGGTGCAGAGCGACGATAACAAGGTGTACCTGCGCCCCGAGACCGCGCAGGCGATCTTCGTGCAATTCAAGAACGTGTTCGATTCCGGACGGCTCAAACTTCCCTTCGGGATCGGCCAGATCGGCAAGGCGTTCCGCAACGAGATCACGCCGCGCAACTACACCTTCCGCTCACGCGAATTCGAGCAGATGGAGCTGGAGTTTTTCATCAAACCCGACGAGGTGATCCGCCTGCTCCACGGCGAAGTGGCGCGCTGGCACGAGGGCGCGGACCTTTCCGAACCGCGGCCCGACTGGGGCTGGGAAATGTGGCACCGCTACTGGGTCGATCAGCGCACCCGGTTTTACAACAGCATCGGCCTCGGCGCCGACGTGCTCGATTACTACTGGCAGAGCCAGGAAGAACTCGCGCACTACGCCACCGCCACGGTGGACATCCTATTCAAGTTTCCGTTCGGCACCGAAGAGCTGGAAGGCATTGCCGCGCGCGGCGATTTCGACCTGTCGCAGCACCAGCAGCACAGCGGCAAGTCGCTGGAGGTCTTCGACGAGGAGCTGCGCGAGGCCGTGAAAAAACTCACCGACCAACAAAAACAGGACTTCGTCGCGGCGGTGCAGGCGGAATGGCACGCGCGCGGCAAGTCGCGGGAAGCGGCCGCGGCTTTTTGCGAGCAGCTCCTCACCAAGGCCAGCTACGTGCCGCACGTCATCGAGCCGTCCGCCGGTCTCGACCGCCTGGCTCTGGCCGTCATCGCCAGCGCCTTTACCGAGGAGGAAAAAGCCGATGTCAACGGCAAGGTCGAAACCCGGACCGTTCTCCGATTTCACCCGCGCATCGCGCCGATCAAGGCAGGTGTGTTTCCCCTGCTGAAGAACAAGCCCGAACTCGTCGCCAAAGCCCGCGAGGTGTACGAATCGCTGCGCAAACACATCCATTGCTTCTATGACGAAGGCGGCGCCATCGGCCGCCGCTACGCCCGCCAGGACGAAATCGGCACACCGTTCGGAGTGACGATCGATTTCGAAACCCTCGGCGAAAAAGGCCCGGAACTGCACGACACCGTCACCATCCGCGAACGCGACACCGGCGCCCAAACCCGCGTGAAAATCAACGACCTCCCGGCCTGGCTGCTCACCCGCGTTTCCTGTGATTAGTGCACAGTGCAGCGGGGCACGGTGCACGGATCAGAGGTGTTCGGTGCGAGGACACAGGCCCGCTCCAGAACTCAGGCATCAAAGCGAAGCTCCAAATGCCCGTTTCCATGCGGTTTTTCAGGCTCATTGACTTAACCCGCCTATTCCGCGCTTGCCGATCCTCGGAAGGGATCGGATTTCGGGGGCTCAGCGGGGGATGACGTTGAGCGCAAAGGCCATGACCGCCGGAATCGTGAGGAAGCTGGCCAGCGTGGTGAACACGAGCACGCGCACGGCCGTCGGTTCGTGACCGCCGTAGCGCCGCGCGATGATGATCGGAAAAACGGCGGCCGGCATCGCGGCCTGCACGGCGATGACTTCGCGGAGCGTGGTGGTCATCGGCGCCCAGCAGGCCACGGCGATCATCATGGCCGGGAAAAGCGCCAGCCGCAGCGCGATCGCACCCGCCATCGTCCGCCAGTCGGCCAGGGCTTTCGGCTGGCGCAGGAGGTCGAAGAGCATGGCGCCCGAGACCATGATGCCCAAGGGAAACGCGCAGTCGCCGAGCATCCCGAGAAACCGGAAGAGCCAGGCCGGATAGTAGGCGTCGAGCCGGAGGAAATTGAGCGCCACGCCCAGCACGATGGATCCGACGATCGGGTTGAGGACCTGGCGCAGCCCTTGCCGCCATTCCCCGCTCAGCATCATCACACCGGCCGACCAGATGGCCAGCTCCACGCCCAGCGTGTACAAGAAGACGACGCCCTTCCACGCCGTGTCCGGCATCAGCGCCTCCATCAGCGGAATCGGCAGATAGCCGTAGTTCTGGACGGAAGTCGCCAGCGCGAATGTCCGCCGCCCGTTGCCGCGGCGCAGTCGGCACGCCGGCGCCACCAGCCAGCCGATCACCAGGCCCGCCAGCACGAACGCCGCTCCCCAGAACACCGGCGGCAACACATTTCCGGGCTCCCGCAACGCCGGACTCACCACGACCGCCTTCAAGATGTAGCATGGATACGTCACGTTGACCATCAACGTGATGAGCGAGGCATCGGCCGCCGGCTGCAGACTGCCGGACCGCCGCAGCCAGAAGCCTGCGGCCATGATCAGGAAAACGGGCAGCGTCGCCCCCAGTATCGTCGCGTAGGAAATCATGCGCGCCGCCCAGCATGCCCGCGATCATGCCCCGCGCCATCGTTGGGTTGGAGTCCCGCCTTCAGGCGGTGCACGAAGCCTGGTGCGGAATGGGGAATCCGTGGACGCGGAGACCGGCGTTTATTTCATGCGTTCGAGCGCCGCCTGGGCGAGCCTGCGGGCGCCGGGCTGGTTGTGTTTCGGACTGGCGGCGGTTCTGAAGTCGCGGCGGGCTTCCTCGTCGCGGCCCAGCGCGAGCAAGGCGGCGCCGCGGTTGTACCGGAAATACGCGTCTTCCGGCTGGATTTCCAAAGCGCGATCGAATTCGTCGAGGGCCGCCTGGGCGTCGTCGAGAATCAGGAGGGCGTCGCCGCGACGGCTGTGCGCCTTGGCTGTGAGGCCCGGGACGCGCTTGTCTTCCGGCTTGAGGCAAAGCGGCACCACTTGCAGCACCCATTCGCACGCCAGGGCGGCGGCCTCGACTTCAGGAGACCGGGAAGTGGCGTCCTTGAGGTTGTTTTTGACCTTCTCCAGCACGGCGTTCAGAGGTTCGAAGGCGAGGTCTGCGGGACCGGCGCCGGCCGCCTGATCTTCCAGCGCCTCCAAGGTTTCGGCAAACCGGCCTTCCGTCGCCCATTGCAGGATCTCGGCCTGGCTCGGAGGCTCGTTCGGCACGGCGCGCGAGGGCGATTCCGTGGCGGCGGCGGAGGACGGATCAGACGGATCAGACGGATCAGACGGATCAGACGGATCAGACGGATCAGAC
>CAZYHO010000164.1:6534-9230 GCA_964647495.1 uncultured Akkermansia sp.
GCCCTCCCAGGTGACGCCCACGGAGGCGCTCGCCCTCGCGCGGCGATACACCACGCATCCCTGGCGTCCTTTCGCCCGCAACGTCCTCCATGGCGCCGACCCGAAAGGAATCGAGGTGCACACGCCGGACGCCGGCCACCAGCCCGACAGCGATCGCCGCGGCTGGTGGCTGCCCGGCGAAACCAACGAGGGCATCCCGTACAAATGGGGAGGTTTCGACGACCCCGCGTCCTTCGACCACGGCGTGGCCGCCGGTCTGGCCGGAGGCGACGTCTCATCTCCCGCGAAACGCCTCGCCGACAATGCCGCCGTCAGCGCCGACGCCGTGGGTGTCGATTGTTCGGGCTTCGTCTCGCGCTGCCTGAAACTGCCGCGCGTCCACGACACCTCGCAGCTCCCGTCCGTCTGCCGGCCGCTCGCCTCGGCCGATGATCTGCGGCCCGGCGACCTGCTCAACCTTCCGCGTGGCCATGTGCTCCTCTGCGCCGGCTGGGCGCGCTCCGATCGCTCCTGGATCTACTTCTACGAAACCGGCGGCGCCCCGGACTACTGGCGCCCCGGCCTGAAACGAGCCCCGCTCGCCGCCCTCCTCGCCCTCGGCTATCAGCCGCTCCGCTACAAAGGCATGGCGTACGAGCCCGCCACCTCCGGCAAGGAAGTCCTCACCCGCTCGACCCGCGCTCGCGCCATCGCCGTCCCGCATCCGGAAATCGGCGAACCTTGAAGCGCCGAGGGTTGCGCGGCCGAGACCGGAGCCGCAGAGACCCAGCGTGACAGGTCCACCGCGGCATTTCTCCGGGCGTCACATGTGGCGCCGTCCGCTGAGGGCGCGGTGGAGGGTGAGGTCGTCGGCGTGATCGAGGCCGCCGCCGGCGGGGAGGCCCTGGGCGAGGCGGGTGATGGCGAGCGGGTGATCCGCTGTGGCGAGCGGGGCGACGTGATCGGCGAGGAAATGGGCGGTGGCATCGCCCTCGACGTCGGATCCTGTGGCGAGGATGATTTCGCGGACGGCGCCGGCGGCGAGGCGGTGGGTGAGCTGGGGAATGCGGAGGTTTTCCGGATGGACGTTGTCGAGGGGCGAAAGCCGGCCTCCGAGGACGTGGTAATGGCCGTTGTACGCTCCGGTGCGATCGAGTGGAATGACGTCTGTCGGTTGTTCGACGACGCAGAGCAGCGAGGGGTCGCGGCCGGGGTCGTCGCACAGGATGCAGGGGCGGCCGGTGCTTTGGAAAAACCCGCAGACCGCGCAGGTGGTCACGTTGCGGACCCCGGCATCGAGCGCGCGGGCGAGATCGCCGGCCACCGTCTTCCTGGTGGTGAGCAAGCTGAGAGCGACGCGTTCAGCGCTGCGCGGCCCGATGCCCGGGAGGCGCTTGAGCTGGGCGATGAGCGACCGGATTTCCTCCGGGTAATCGGCTTTGCGCATGGGGCGATGGAAGCGCGGTGGAGTGGCGGGAGCGGGTTTCTGAAATGCGGCGGTCGGAAAAAGCGGCGCCGCCGGCCGTCACGGGTGCTTGGGCGGGGCGGCAGAGGCGGCAGAGGCGGCGGCGGCCACCGGCGGATCGGCGAGCAGGTCGGATTCGGCCGGGAGCGGCAGCTCGTCGGGAGCGGGCGGCGCGATGGCGGCGAGCAACGCATGGATGGCATCTCCCTCCACCGCGCGCAGCTCGAAACGCGCGGCCAGCGCGTCGGCGGCGCGGCGCCCGACGAGAATCGCGGTGTGGTGGCGGGCGTTGAGGGCGGCCAATTGGCGCGCTTGCTCGGCCGGGTTGCCGGAAGCGGTCCAGAATGTGTCCGGCTCCGGGCCATGCGGGCCGATGACGAGCGGGCCGACGCTCAGGCCCAGCCCCCAGACCGCGCTCGGCTGGCCGGCTTGCGCCTGCAATGTCGCTTCTTCGCGCAGGAATGTGGCCAGATCGAGCGCGGTCTGGGCCGCGGCTTCGAGGTCGCCGCCGGTCGAGTCCGGCCGGAATCCAAAGAACGCGCGCACCCCGTCGCCGGCCGGCACGTCGAGGATCACACCAGGACGGAGCCGGAGCAGGCGGCTCACTTCGCCGAGCGAGCGACTCCGCTGATGCAGGTGCGGGCCGGCCGATTCCGCCGCGGGAGCGGGGGAAAGAAGGCGGACGGCGAGCACGGCGCCCTCGCGCACTCCCGGCGCGTGCCAGGGCGGGACGAGGTGCCGCTCGGTCCAGGCCGCCAGTGTTTCCGCGGAAGCGCGGCGCCCGAGCAGCGCCTGGCTGGCGCGGCGTGCGCGGCTTGCGGGAGTCTCGGCCAGCAGGCATCCCATGGCGAAAGCGATGGCCGCCGCCGTCAGGGCCGGCCATGGATCGTACGCGATCCCGTAGAACGCCAGCGTCAGCGAGAGAAATGCCACCGCCCCGAGAGCAGCCCCCAGCACCGCGAGCTTCGCCGGCCAGGTCGCCACGTCCACCGCCACCCAGGCCACCAGCAGCGCGCCCGCGCACGTCACCGCGGGCGAAAGCCACGGCCACGCCACGCCCGGCGCCTCCTTCCAGAGCGACTCGCCTTCGTACCGAGCGAACAGCCAGCGCGCCAGCGAATCGAACACACCGGCATCCGCAACAAGCAAGGCAGTGGCCGCGGCGACCACGGCCAAACCCAAGGCGAAAATCAACTGGCGGGTCATGGGGGAATCGGCGGCATCGGACCGCCCGCGTTCCTTTACCACAGCC
>CAZYHO010000165.1:0-9227 GCA_964647495.1 uncultured Akkermansia sp.
TCGCGCTGGTAGAGGCCGGACCAGTATTTGAAGAGCAGCGGTCCGGCGCCGAGCCCGGGCGTGACCATTAATTGCCCGCCGTGAGTGTGGCCGGCGAGCGTCAGCGGAATGCCGCGGACGATGGCCTGGTCGAAGGCGTGGGGATGATGCGCGAGCAGGATCGGGAATGCGTCCGGATCGCGATGGGCGGTCACGGCATCGACATGACCGGCGATGGAGCCGCCGTGCTGGTGCCAGCGGATGCCGAGCACCTGCACCGGCCAGCCGCGCACACGGACGCCGGCAGCCTCGTCGCGCAGCAGCGGCACGCCGCGTGCCCGCACCCCGCGCACGAATGGCTCGACCCCGTCGAACAGATCGTGGTTTCCCTCGACGATGAACAGTCCGGAGCGCGGATCGATGCGCGCGAACATGTCCAGCGCCTCCGGGAGGTCGTCCACCGACTGGTCGATGAGGTCGCCGGTGAACAATACCAGGTCGGCCTCGAGACGATTGGTTTCGTCCGCGATCCGCCGCAGCACCTCGCCGCGGGTGAACTTGCCGACGTGGGTGTCGCTCAGGTGAACGAGGCGCGCGCCGTCGAGCGCGGCGGGCAGTTCGGGAATGGGCACGGCCAGGTCGCGCACCAGAAAGCGGTGTTTCTGCGGGATGCTGATCGCCGTGGTTCCGAGCGTGGCCGCCGCGGGCAGCATGGCAACCGTGCGGCTCATCAGTTCGCGGCGCGTCAGGCCGGCGTCTCGCGCCCGTTCCGGAACCGCCTCATCCCGATCCGCCTTGTCCAGCCCTCGCGCCGCCCACACGCCCGCAAGCCGGCGGGCCAGTCCCAGCACGGTCCAGCCACCCATCAGCGGCAACGCGAAAAACGGCAGAAACAGCAGCGCCCACAGCAGCATGAAGGCATGCGCCCAGGAGGGCAGACCGACCGCCAGCAGTCCGGATCGGCGAAGAATCATCCATCCGTACACGAAGAGGAACGCCCCAGCGAAGGCAATCGCCGCCAGCCGGGCCCAGGCTCCGGCCCGCGCCGCGCGCAACCGCCGGTCCACACTCCAGGCCCAGGCCACCGTGAGCACCGGGACAAGCACCAGGATCGAGAAGAAAACGACCGCGACCATGCCCCCTACCCAACCCCGGTGTCACGCATGGAGCAAGGGGGGAAGCGTGGGCAGTGGTCAGCGCGTAATCTGCCTGTCCCTTGATGGATTGTCCGACGGCGGCGCCGGATTTCCCTCGTGCACGCGGCGGTTGCGGAGACGGCCGATATGGACGACACATGCGGATGGTTCCAGGATTCCGCCGCTATTCGCGTCGGGCCGCGATCCGCTCGCTGGTGGGCGGGTCGCTGCTCATGCCGGCGATTTTGTCCGAGTTGAGCCGCGCCGGCGAGAGTCCGGTCGGGCCGCGGCAATCGCATTTCCGGCCGCGGGCGAAGCGCGTGATTTTCCTGTTCATGACGGGCGGCGTCTCGCACCTGGACACGTTCGACCCGAAACCGCGGCTCCGCGCCGACGACGGGGCGAAAGTGCCGAGAGGCCTGCCCGGAGCGGGCAAATTCCTGATTGCGCCGAAGCGGACGTTCGAGCCGGGCGGGCGGTGCGGCACGCCGGTGAGCGATCTGTTTCCCCACCTGCGCGAGTGCATGGACGACATCTGCCTGATCCGGTCGATGACCGCGGACCACGGCAACCACTTCGAGGCGACATTGCAGATGCACACCGGGAGCTTCAGTTTCGCCCGGCCGAGCCTCGGGTCATGGGTGAGCTACGGGCTCGGCACGGAGAACCGGAATCTCCCGTCCTTCGTCGTCCTGGCGCCGCATCTGCCGTACGCCGGCGGCCAGGTCTGGGGCAACGACTTCCTCCCCGGCATCCACCAGGGAGTCCGCGTCACACCGGGCGCCAACCCGGTCCCGAACCTCGCCCCGCGCCTCGACTCCGCCTCGCTCCGCGAAATGGAACTCGACCTCGTCCAGCGCCTGAACCGCCGCCACCTCGGCGAACGCGGCGGCGCCGATCCCGCCCTCGGCGCGCGCATCCAGGCGTTCGAAACCGCCTTCGGCATGCAGGCCGAGGCGCCCGAAGCCTTCGACGTCTCCCGCGAAACCGACGCCACCCACGCGCTCTACGGACTCGAACGCGGCGCCTCCACAGGGTTTGCCTGGCAGTGCCTCGTCGCCCGCCGCCTCGCCGAACGCGGGGTCCGGTTCATCGAACTCATCGACACCGGCGCCAGCAACAACTGGGATTCACACGGCGATATGGCCGAGCACGACCGCCTCGCCCCCAACGTCGATCGCCCGATCGCCGGCCTCATCCGCGACCTGAAATCCCGCGGCATGCTCGAGGACACCCTCGTCGTCTGGGCCACCGAATTCGGACGCACCGCCTACAACGACAGCCCGAACCACAAAGGCCGCGAACACCACAGGGATGTCTTCTCCTGCTGGATCGCCGGGGGCGGCGTGCGCGGCGGCATCATCCACGGCGCCAGCGACGACTACGGCCTGACCGTCGCCGAAAACCGCGTTCACATCCACGATTTCCACGCCACCCTCCTCCACCTCCTCGGCTTCAACCACGAATCCCTCACCTTCCGCCACGGCGGCCGCGACTTCCGCCTCACCGACGTTTCCGGAAACGTCGTCCACGATATTCTCGCCTGACCCGACGTCGTTCCGCACAGCCCCTTCCCCATTACCCTTACCCCCTGCCTCCCACCCCTCGCACCGCGGCTACAAAATCCCGCACCCGCGCCGGGTCCTTCACCCCGGGCGATGCCTCCACTCCGCTCGCAACATCCACCCCATGTGGCCGGACCACACGCGCCGCCTCCGCGACGTTCTCCGCCGTCAACCCGCCGGCCAGCAGGAACGACGCGTCAGGCCGCCGCGCCACCGCCGCCGCGGCCACCGCCCAGTCGAACGTCCGCCCGCTCCCCGGCGCTGGCCCATCCAACAAAAATCGCCGCGTCGGAAACAAGTCCAACGCGGCGATGGATGACGCGTCCTCGACGCGCAACGCCTTGATAATCCGCCTCCCGAATCCTGCCTCGTTCAGCGCCGCAACGAACTCCGGCCCCTCGCTGCCGTGCAACTGAACACTGTCAAAAAGTCCGTCTCCCAGAGCCGCCCTCACTTCCTCAAACGCCGGATCCACCAGAACCGCCACCCGCTCGACCCCTGCCCGCACCCGCTTGATCCACTCCGCCGCCTGCCCGAACGCCACATACCGCTTCGATCCCCGAAAAAGCACCACCCCCACAAGGTCAGCCCCGGCCGCCGCACACACCTCGGAATCGGCCAGACTCGTCTGGCCACACATCTTGATTCGCAATCGGCCTTCCGCATTCCCCATCCCCCACCATCGCCTGCCCGATCCGCCCCGTCATCCGGATTCACCGGGAAAGTGGACAGGAGGCGCCTGCGCGTCCCGATCCGTCGCCGCTCTCACCTGATACTGTCTGAACCTGCCGCTCGCCCGGGGGCATTCCACTTGCGGAAAATGCACCCCGGGCCTCCGGATACAGGATTTTCAAAAACCCCGATCCTTTGTCACTTCATCCGGCGACGCACCGCGCCCGCGCCCGCGAGAAGCAAGCCCAGCAGCGCCAGGGAAGCTCCGCCTTCTGGCACACCGGTTTCGCGACCCAATGGACTGAAAACGAAGACGAACTGATGATCGTTGTAGTCAGGTTCGCCGGTACTGGTCGGGAGTGGCGAGATGTCCTCGAATCCGATATACGTTCCTGCCGGGATGCCGTAGTCTCCGCCTTCGTAATCCGTCGACCAAGCGTGCTGCACGCCGCCGTTTGCCGTCCGATCGGTGCTCAGTTCATAGTTCGCATCAACGGGAGGCACCACATTTTGACCGGGATCACTCACGTACACGGCAAGGATGAACGAATATGCAGTGTTCGCCGGAACATTGGCGAGAGGCGCCGAGTTCCCCGCCTGGGAAGATTGGTTGTGCAGGACCCAGGTGTCGGGTGCTGCGCCACCGATGCTCACACCGATCCAGCTATGATAATCGGCGCTGAGACCGACGAAGTACACCGTTATCGTGCCAGCCTCCGGCTCGGTCCAGGTGTATCCGGAGTCAGTGTTTGGAGTTCCTGGAGGTGAATAGATGGGGATTTCCGCCTGGACTGCGGCGGTCGAGAGGAGCAGCGCTCCGCCGACCAGAGCCAGGCTGTTTTTCAATGCGTTAATTTTCATGTGTGTCATCGGGGTTACAGTTTTTCGACAGATTTGTCGATGCGGTCAGCGCGGAAGTGCGTTGACGCGGTTTTATACTGAGCAAGGAGCATGCCAACCGGCAAAAACGGCCCTTGTCACGAGGCGCATTCTGTTTCATAATTCATTCGTTTTCAACGTGTTTTCAAGAATCGCACAATCGGCAGACGGGCAGCCGGGCCAGGGAGACCTGGAAGGCGATACTGTCAATGTTTCCGACAGAGTGTCGGTTTTCTTTACAGTAGTGGCGCCCTGGACCGACACCTGACGGGGGATGAGGTCGACGGATGTGAAGACCGGAGGCGCGGGCCGGGTCATGGGGTTTTGAGTGCCTCGAGGGCGGCGCGGGCCTCGGTGGCCAGCGGTTCGGTCAGGCCGTGATCGAGCGCCTGTTGCAGGCTGGCCATTGCGCTCTCCTTGTCGCCGGTTTCCCGCTGGCAGAGGCCCTGGTAGTAGCGGGCGCGGGGGTCGAGCGGCCGGCGGCGGGCGCTTTCGGTGAACAACTGAAGCGCGTAGGCATAGTCCTTGCGATCATAATTGAGCCGGCCGAACACCTCGGCCACCTCGGGGTCGTCCGGCAGCGCGCTGCGCAATTGCGTGGCCAGTTCGTGTGCGCGGGCGCGGGTGTCCGGGTTTTCGGCCAGCACGACGGCCAGCTTCAACCTGGCTGGCAGGAACCCCGGAAACACAGCCAGCGCGGCTTCGAAGTCGGCCTGAGCCGGCTGCATTTCCCCGGCGGCGAGACGCGCCGAACCGCGGACCATCAGGGCAGGCACCGAGCGCGGATCCTTTGCGAGCACGGCCTCCGCGGCGGCCACGTCTGCTGCGGCGCTCTCGGCGGCGGCCGTCAGCGCCAGAAACGTCCGCGCCTCGTCCGCCAATGCCGGATCAGGGCCGGCGCCCAGCGCGTCTTCCATGGCGGAACGAGCCTCGCTCACATGACCCAGGCTGTAGGCCGAGCGGGCGAGCTGCGCGAGGGTGGGCGCGTCGCGCACCCCGCCCCTGACGGCTTCACGCAGGAGTTCGTACGAAAAGGAATGGTCGCCCGAACGATAGACCAGGGTTCCCAGCAGCGCGGCCACCTGCGGGTCGCCGGGCGCAATCTGGCGCGCTTTGCGCGCGAGTTCCTCGGCCTTGGCCGGGTCGTTCAGGGGGCCGGCGTAGTACCCTGCCAGTTTCCTGGCGGCGCCGGACAGCGCCGGATTCCGCGCGAGGGCGGCGGCGAAGGCCGCTGCCGCCTCGGGCAGGTTGTTTTCGCGCTCATACGCTTCCGCCAGCCTGAGCTGCAGCGCCACGTCGGCGGGGTTGCTGGCCACAAGCGGGGCGATCCCGGCGGCCGGGACCGGGCTGCCGTCCTCGCCCCCGAGCAGGCGCCAGTATTCGCGCGCCGCGGTCTGCCCCGGGAAGGCGCGTGGGCTGGCCGCGGCCAGAGCGAGCGAGGCGCGAGCCGCCTCGTCCTGCCCCATGGCGGCGGCGGCCATGCCGAGGTGGTATTGCACTTCCGCGTTGTCCGTCAGAACGCCGGTCGCCTCGCGGAGCAACTCCAGCGCCCGGGGATAATCGCCCTCGTGGTAAAGGATCCACCCCAGTGTGCCGGCGATCGCCGCAGCCTCCAGCTTGTGGGCCGGCGTCAGGGCCACCGCCACGCCCGGACGCAGTTCGCGCGCCTCGCGGGCCAGCGCGCGCCCTTTCTCTTCCTGATTGAGGAAAAACGTGTAAAGGAGCGCCAGATTGTTCAAGACTCCCGGGTCTGGCAGGAAAAGCGCCGAGCGCAGACTCTCGTACATCCGGGCCGCTTTCTCGTGCTGGCCTTGCCCCATGTACAGGAGCGCGGCCAGCCGCAAGACGCCCGTGTTGCCCGGAGCGCGCGCCAACGCCGCCTCCGCGATTTCCACTGCTTCCGCCTGCTTGCCCGCCGCTTGCAGCACCTGGATGAGCATTTCGTTCGCCCCGGCCTCCTCAGGGTTGGCCGCCACCGCCTGCCTGAGCGCCTCCTCCGCCTCCGCCCATTTCCCTTGCGCGCCGTAAATGCGCGCCTGAATCACCCGGGCCGCCGCCGACTCCGGCGCCTTCGCCATCAGCCCGTCCAGCCGCGCCTGCGCCACATCATACGCCTTGTCCGCCAGATCCATGTCGACCAGCCGCGACACCGCCACCGCATGTCCCGGGTCGATCTCCAGCGCCTGTTCCACCGCCGCGCGCGCAGCCTCGGTCTGACCGGCCTCCGCCAGCGCGTGCGAGAGACGCAACTTGTAATCGATGTTCCCCGGAGCGGCGGCCACCACGCCCTTGAGCACCTCGACGGCCTCACCGGCGCGCCCGAGGGCTCGCAGGGCGTCCGCGAGCGAGAGTGAGGCGCCCGGCGATCCCGAATTCTCCTCCAGCAGTTTCCGCATCGCCGGCACCACCTCCTCCGGGCGGCCGCTCACGAGATTGATCCGGGCGAGCATGAAAATGGCCTCCTCGTAATCCGGTTTGAGGGCTATGGCGCCGCGCAGCGCCACCACCGCCTCCTCAAGCGATTCGTTCTGCACGCAGGCGCGCGCCAGCCGAAACTTCACTTCCGGCTGCTGCGGGTGCGCCTGTTCGAGTTTCTTCAACAGCTCGACCGCCTTGGCGAATTCCCGCTTCCCCTCAAGACACTCGACCTGCATGAGCCTCCCCTTGAGATGATCGGGATCGATCGCAAACAACTTCTCGAGCGACTCCAGGGCCTCGTCAAACCGCTCCGCCCGAATCGCAAAAGTGCTCATCAGACTCCAGACCGGCACGAAATCCGGCATCTGTTCGCCCATCGCCCTCAAAAACCCGAGCGCCTCGTCCACCCGTCCGCTGTCGGCCAGAAATTGCGCGTACAGGGGCCGCTGCAGCGAGCGTGCCGGACTCAGATCCGCCGCCTGCCTGAAGGCCTGTTCCGCCCCGTCCATGTCGTTTCGCGCCATGCGCCTGGCCCCCAGCCTGGCCAATGCGCGCGGCGACTCCGGATCCAGTTCCACCGCTTTGAGGACCATCTCTTCGGCGCCCAGCGCATCCCGCTCGCCCAGGCGAAGCGGCGCCTCCGCCAGATACCGGTCCACCGAATTCTGGTCCGGAAACGCATCGATGAGGCGGCGCATCTCGTCCGCCTCCTCCCGCGTGCGCACCGATTCCGCCAGCATGACCAGCGCCTCGCCATGGGCCGGCGCCAGCTCCAGAACCGCCGCCGCCTCCTCGCGCGCCTCCTTCAGCTCCTGAAGCATCCGGAACGCCAGCGCCAGCTTGTACCGCGCCTCCACGTCCTTCGGATCGGTCTCGCGTGTCTTCACCAGATACGGAATGGCCCGCAGCGGCAACCCCTGGTCCATCCAGATCATGCCGAGCTGGCGGATCGCCGCCGCATTTCCGGGCGACTGTTGCAGCAGGCTCAAATACGCAATCCTCGCCTTCTGCAATTCGCCCGCCTCATAAAATCCTTTCGCCCGCCCCTCCAGTTGCTCCACCTTCGCCTCCTTCGAACACCCCGCCACCAACATCGCCAGCGCTCCCGTCAACAGGCAAAAACGTTTCAGTGCAAAGTATCTGTGTGTCATGATTTGGTGTTTATGTGTTTTTCGTCCGGCTCCCCGGCGCGCATCCTCATCGCGGATCGCCCGCTCGTCCTTGAGAATCCTGCTCGCTTCGGTGGATGCCCAGTTTCTGCATGATTTCGTAAAGGGTGGGGCGGCTGACGCCCAGTTCCTGGGCGACGGCGCTGATGCGGCCGCGATGGCGCTGGAGCGAGCGTTCGATCAATGAACGCTCGACCTGCTCGCGCGCTTCCTTGAGCGTGAGGCCGGGCGCGGGCGCCTCCCCGGTGTCAGTGAGTTCGAGATCCGCCGCGGTGAGACGGCCGCCTTCGGCCATGATGACGGCGCGCTGCACGCGGTTCTGGAGTTCGCGGACATTGCCGGGCCAGTGGTGGCGCAGCAGGGCACGCTCGGCATCCGGCGTGAAGGACAGTTCTTTCCGTCCGTTCTGCGAGGCGAACCGTTTGAGAAACTCCCGGGAGACCAGCCGGACATCGTCCCCGCGTTCGCGCAGCGCCGGCAGATGAACCACGACCACCGCGAGGCGGAAATACAGGTCTTCGCGGAATCCGCCGGACTTGATCGCCTCCTTCAGGTCCGCGTTGGTGGCGGCGACGATGCGGACATCGCTCTGGATTTCCTGGCGGCCGCCGACTCGCTGGAATGTCTTTTCCTGAAGGAACCGGAGCAGCTTGACCTGAATGGCCGGCGGCAGTTCGCCGATTTCGTCCAGGAAAAGAGTGCCCCCCGCGGCGCTTTCGATCAGCCCCTTGCGCTGGGCATTGGCGCCGGTGAAAGCGCCTTTCTCGTGCCCGAACAACTCGCTTTCCATGAGCGACTCGGGAATCGCGTTGCAGTTGATGGCGACGAATGGCCCTGCCTTGCACTGGCTGCGGCGATGAATCGCGAGCGCCGCCATCTCCTTGCCGGTCCCGCTTTCCCCGAGAATGAGCACCGGCGCGCTGGCAGTCGCCACCTTCCGGATCATCGCGAACACCTCCTGCATCGCCGGACTGGTGCCGACCATGCCCTCGAACGTGTCAGCCAGCAGCCCCTGCTGCAATTCGGCGTATTCGCGCTCCAGGCCAGCCAGGTGAAACGCGCGCCGCAGAAGCAGTTTCAGTTCCCCCATGTCGACCGGCTTGGTCAGGAAATCGTAGGCGCCGGCGCCGACAGCCTGCAAGGTATTCTCCTTTTCGCCCTGACCCGAGACGATGATCACCTTGGTGAGACGATCGGCGGCAAGCACTTCGGCCAGGGCGGCCAGCCCTTCGTCAGGCGCATTCGGATGCGGCGGCAGCCCGAGGTCGAGCAGGACGACCGCGGGCCTGTGGACGCTGAAAGCGTCCAGGGCGCTCGCCCTGTCCTCGGCCATCTCGATCGCGTAGTCCTTCGCGAGCGCCCATTTCATCTGGGTCCGGATTTCTTCGTCGTCGTCGACAATGAGGAGT
>CAZYHO010000166.1:0-9209 GCA_964647495.1 uncultured Akkermansia sp.
GTTTCCCGATGAACATGACGTAGTCGAAATCATCGAAACCCGAATACATCGGGTAGTGAGAGAACGGAAACGCCTCCGCGTACCTTCGGTGCTTGTACTTCTTCTCCCGATGCCCCTGGTAAAGGCACAGCGCGCCGATGACGATCCCGATGGCTAACGGAGCCACCTGGCGGCCGATGGCGGTGAGAAAGTGGCGGGTTTGAGACATGCGGGCCGCGGCGGCGCACTGCGGCCGCCGGCCACGATGCCGGGCCGGCGCCCGCGCGCAAGTCCCGGTCCTCGGCCCCGCCCGCCCCGATCATGCGCTCGCCTGGAGCGGGAGTGGGGACAGACCCCTTATGCGATCCCGCCTTCAGGCGGAAGCGCAGCGTGTTGCGGAACATTCTTTTCGCGCCAGGCTTCGCGCCCGGCTGAAGCCGGTACTCCAACTGAAAGACTGTGCGGAACGACGTTGCGTTGGAATCGCACCGCGAGGTGCAAACGCGGAGCTTGGTGCGGAATGGAGTGTGTGCACCGAGAGGGCCAACGGCCCGGCCCTATACCAGCCTTGGGGCATCGCCCCAGGGGGACAGACCCCTTATGCGATCCCCGCGGCCACCCGTCCATTCGTGCCCATTCGTGCCCATTCGTGAAATTCGTGGTGAAGAACGCCGACGGACCTGAACCAAGAGTTTCCCGAATTCCACGAATGCCTTCAGCACGCAGGAGAGTACGGTGTTTCGTGAGTACTGGAACAAAAGCGCTTTCCCGATCGGCCGGGTATCCGCGCGCATCCGCGAAATCCGTGGTCAACGACAATCGGGACGCTTGCACCGGTGCCCGGGGGCGGGGAGACTGAGCGCGCGTCCGCACCCATTGCCTGCATGCCTTCAGCCGCTTCAGCTTCACATCGTTCCTTCGCCTTGCGCCACGGGATCATCCTGACCGCCCTGATCCTGTCGTGCTTCGCCGCCGGCTGCCGGCGCGCCAAGCCGCCGCCGCCGCCGCCCACCGGTCCCACACCCGCGGAGTCGGCCGAGGCACTGGGCGCGCTCACCGGACGCGCCCCTGTGCGGTTCGCGTGGCTGGAGGAAAGCCGGCTGTATTATTTCGACACCGTGCAACCGGCCCCGCCGCGAATGCTGCGCGATTCCCCAACGCAGCAGCGGCCAGTCTTCACGCCGGACGGCGCGGCCGTGCTGGTCACCGACGACGGCCAGATCCTGGCGATCACTCCGGCCACCGGACACACGGAGCCGCTGGGAGCCGGCCACGCCATCGCCACCGTGCGGGTGCCGGAACCGGGTCTCGACTGGGTCTATGCGACCGAAACTCCGGACGGGCGCCGCCTTTTCCGCTTTCCGCTGCGCGAACCCGGCAAGCGCGAACCGGTCTCGAATGGAGCGCCCGTGGATCCGCTCAGCGCCCAGATTTCGCGCGACGGCTACCGCCTCACCGGCCGCTTCTTCGGCGGCGACGGCGGATCCGCCGACACACGCGACCAGAAGTGGGTGAAGATTTCCGGGGACCGGCCGATCGCCCTCGCGCCCGACCAATCGCACATCGCCGCCATGCTCGACGGCACCGGCCGCCGCCTCCGGTTCTTCCACCCCTCGGGCGAGCCGTGGAACAGGGACTCCGACGACCTCGTGCCGCCCGCCCGCTGGAAAGCGGAAATCCCGGAGGCCCCGTGGGCCGGCATCCAGGACCGCTTCACCGGCCTGCGCTGGAGCCACCACCCCCGCTTCCTCGCCCTCGCCGAATCCGGCCGCCCGGGCCCGGCACGCCTCGCGCTGGCACGCCTCTCGCCGAACGCCGGCGAGATCGAAGCCCTCGCGGTGCTCGCCGCCGCCGGCCCGAACGTCCGCGCATTCGACGCCTGGGTGGGCGGCGGCGCCAGCGCCTCGCTCGCTGACTGGCCGGCTTCGCCCGAGTCCTTCCGCCACCCTGAAACCGATGACAACGGCTCCCCTCTCCGATGGCCGAGGACACTGGAGGGCGTGACATTCATTTGGGACACACGCCATGCCGTCAACCAGTTGCCCGGCCGCGACGGCCCATGCCGCTTGTACCCACGCGGCACCGCGCGCTTCGGCGAATGGGGGGATCTGCTCCTCGACGGCGGCGTTTTCGTGGCTGACGACGCCTCGGCCCGGGCCGTGGCCACCGCCGCCAGCGCCGCCAATACCTTCGTCATCCAGCTCTTCGTCACTGAATCGGTCGACGAGGAAGGGCCGCTCTCCACGCGCCTCGCCGCCCTGCAACTCGACGGCGATCGCGACGCCTTCTCGCTCTCGCGCGTCGACCAGGCACTCGTCTTCCGCGCCCTGCTCGATCCCGGCGACGGCAGCGCGCCGCGCGAGTATCAAAGCAGCATTTCGCCCGTCGCGGTCACCCCGGCCCGGCCATTCCACCTGCTCGTCGAACTCCGCAACGGCCTGGTGACCTGGATCATCGATGGCCAGACGATCGGCGAACCGCAGGCCATCGGCCCCGCATCGCTCGCGGGCTGGCGCGCCGAAAACGTCACACGCCTCGTCTTCGGCGACGACACCATGCGCTCCGAAGTCCGCTGGCGCAAGCCACCCGATCACGACCGCGAAGTCATGCTCGCGGATGTCGGCTGGCGCGCCCGCCTCGAAAAAATCCTCTTCCTCGACCGCACTGTCACCTTCAACGAACTGCGCGACGACCGCGCCAACGCCGCCGCTTCCACCACTCGGCGTCCGGGCTCCATCATCCACGTGAGCGCCATCCTGCGGGAAATCCCCGCCCTCCCGGAGCCCGCGCCCGGTGCCACCGCGCTCGTCCAGCAAGTCTACGAAATCAACGAAGTCATCTCCGGCCAGCTCAACCCCGGCCCACTGGCGGTCTGGCATTGGGCGACGCTCGACGGCCAGCCGGCGCCGTCACGGCCAACCGAAATCGGCGCGACCTACGACCTGCGGATTTCTCCGCTGAGACGCCATCCGGAAACCGAGCTTGAGGCAACATATCTCGGCGAGGCCGGCGTGCCCGAGCCCGGCTATCTGGATGTTGCCCCGCCGCGATTTCCGGCCACGCTGACGCCTCCTGTCCGTGGCTCCATCCGATGAATCAATTCGTTGAGTCCCTGCGCACCGGCATCGCGCCGGCGATGGCGCTCGTCCTGTCGCTCACCGCCCCGGTCGTGTGGGCCGATCCGGAGGCGTTCGCCCGCCTCGCGGGCGAGCGCGCCGCCGATGCCGCCGCCAGCAACCGGCGGGCCGTCGCGGGGGACGCCCGCGGCTGGCTGTTCCTGTCCGCCGAACTCCAGCACATCGCCGCCGGCGAGTTCTGGAATTCGCCGGAGCCCCCCCCGGACGGCGATCCCGCGGCCGCCATCATCGCGTATCACGAGGCGCTCAAGGCGCTCGGCGTCACCCTGGTCGTGGTGCCTGTGCCGGCCAAGGCGGCGGTGTATCCGGACAAGCTGTCGGCGGAGCACGAACCGGACGCGGCATTCGCGAGTTCACCCTTTTTCGAGAAGCTGGCGGCGGCCGGCGTGACGGCGGTCGACCTCGAGCCCGTCTTCCGCCGCGAACGCGCCGAACAAAAAGTCTTCTGCGAGCAGGATTCGCATTGGACGCCGTGGGCCTGCCGCCTCACCGCCGAATTGATAACCGCGCTGCCCGATGTGCAGGCGCTCTTTCCGCCGGCCGAAATCGTCCCGCGCGCCGGCGATGAAATCCGCATCACCGGCGACCTGATCGATGCCGCCGGCGGCCAGCCGCTCGACAAGGAAACCGTCACCGTCTTCAAAGCCGCCCCTCAGCCGGTCCCGGCCGACGACGGCAGCGCGGTCATCCTCGTCGGGGACAGCCATACCGTCGTGTACAGCGAAGCCGGCGGCACCATCCGCAACCACACCACCGGCGCCGGATTGCGCGACCACCTCCAGGCCCGCCTCGGCCTTCCTCTCGCCGTGATCACGACGGCCGCCTCGGGAGGCGACGGCGCCCGCGGCCTGCTCGCGCGCAAGGCGGCCGCCGCCCCGGATTTCTGGAACGGCCGCAAGCTCGTCATCTGGTGCTTCAGCGCGCGCGAATTCACCCAAGGCCGCTGGCGCGAAATCCCGGCGCAGCCCGGCAAATAAACACCCAGCCGCCCCGGGCCCGGCCATCGCGATGAACCTCTCGTTCGCCAACCCGGCCGGCTTTTGGGCGCTGCTCGCGCTGCCCGCCATCGTCCTCATTCATTTCCTGCAGCGCCGCGCCCGCCCGCAGGTCATCACGACGCTCTTTCTGCTCGATCCGCTCAGGCAGGAAAGCGCGAGCGGCCACCGGTTTCAGCGGCTGCGCACGTCGATCCCGTTCTGGCTTCAACTGCTCATGGCTCTCGCCCTGACGTGGCTGCTGGTCGATCCGCGCTGGGTGCGCTCGCAAAGCGTGCAGCGTCTGGCCGTCGTGCTCGACGAAAGCGCCTCGATGCAGGCGTTTCGCGACCAGGCCGTGGCGGCACTCGCCACCCACCTGGAAACGCTCCGGCCGCTCGCCGCCACCACGGAATACACGGTGCTCACCACCGCGCCCGACTCGCCGCGCGTTTACCACGGCCCCGCGCTCGCGGAACTGCTGCGGACGCTGGGCGAGTGGCAGCCGTGGCTCGGTTCGCACGATCCGGCCACCGCCCTGCAGGCGGCGCGCAGCGCGGTCGGCCGCGACGGCATCGTGATCCTCCTGAGCGACCGCCCGCCCGGCGAAGCGCTGCCGTACGCCGCGCGCCACATCGCCGTGGGCCAGCCGATCGCCAACGTCGGCTGGACCGGCGTGACGGTCGAGGAGTCCGGCGAGGCCGCGGTCATCAAGGTGCTGGTGCGCAATTTCGGCCAGGCCGCGGCCACGCGCCGGTGGTGGCTCGAATCACCGGACGGCGGCAAGTCCGAAGCGGCCGCGCTCGAACTCGCGCCGGGCCAGTCAAGGCTCCTCGAAAGCGGATTTCCCGCCGGCCTGGACCGCCTCGTGCTCGTGCTGGAGGGCGACCGGTTCGCCGCCGATGACCGCCTGCCGCTTGTGCGCCCGGCGCCGAAAACGATCACCGTAAAACTGCCGGAGGGCGACTCGCCATCCGCGCGCGTCTATCGCGATCTGTTCGCCGCCTTTCCGCATACGCGTCCGGTCACCGCCGAATCCACGGCCGCTCTCACGGTCGCCGGTTATGCCCCGCTGGATCCCGCGCTCCCGTCCGGCGCGGCGTGCGTCTTCGCCTCCGACCCGCAGCCGGGCACGAAATACCTCGCCGGCCTCGTGCTCGCCGAGCCGGGACCGCTCATGGAGGGCCTCAACTGGCAGGGACTGCTCGTCCGCGACACGCTTCCCATCCCCCGCCAGCCGCAGGACCGCGTGCTCCTCTGGCAGGCCGACCGCCCGCTCATCACCGAAAGGCTGGCCACGTCCGGCCATCGCCAGTTGCTCTGCAATTTCGACCTCGAAACATCCAACGCCCGCAAGCTGCCCGCCTTCGCCATCCTGCTCCACCGGTTCCTCGAGCAAATCCGCGCCGACCTCGTCGCGCCGGAATCGTTGATCGTACAAACCGGACAGCGGATCAACGTGGCGCGGCGCACCGGCCCGGACGCACCCGCCCTCGTCATGCATGTGACGCCGCTGCCCGGGCCGGCCGACAGTTCCGGCAAGGCCGGCGATTCATCTTCCGCACCGCCGCCGCCGGCCGCCGCCGAGCACGCGATCACACAACCCTCTCTCATCCGCGCCCCGCTCCACCCATGCTTCTTCGAAATCAGACAAGGCGCCGAGACACACCTCCGCGCCGCCGCCCATTTCGCGGATCCGCGCGAGTCGGACTTTTCCACCGCCGCCTCCGGTGAGACGCTCGACGACCTCCAGCCGGTCCTCGTTGAACGCCACAGCGAAGGCGATTCCCGCTGGCGCCTGTGGACGCTCGCCGTGCTCGCCGCGCTGCTCGTTTCGTGGATCTGCACACGCCCCTGACGCCGTCCGCCCCGCCGCCCGCCGCACGCCCATCGCTCCGCCGCCCTCGTTCTCATGATCTTCCGTTCCCCCGAGTGGCTCGCGCTTCTGCCCATCGTCCTCGTCGCCGGATGGTGCCTGCCGCGCCTCGGCCTCTTCCGGCCGCTCCGCCTCCTCTGCCTCGCGCTGCTCACGCTCATCCTCATGCGGCCGCAAATCCAGCGCTACAAGAACGGCCTCGACCTCTTCGTGCTGCTCGATCGCTCGGTTTCCACCGAAGACCTCGTCGACAAAGGGCTCCCCGAATGGCGCCAGCTCATCGACGCCGGCCGCCAAAGCATCGACGACACCGTGACCTGGTTCGACTTCGCCGGCGAAATCACCCGCCAGGGCGAAACAGGCGCCACCCTGCCGGAACGCAGCCGCAACCTCACGCGCACGCGGCTCGCCATCGACCACGCCCTCAACAAAACATCCCGCAACAAACCGGCCCGCGTCCTCGTCTTCACCGACGGATTCTCCACCGAGCCGCTCGGCGACCTGGCCGACAAACTCGCCGCGCAGTCGGTCGCGCTCGACTATCGCCTCGTCCGGCCGCCGGACGCCGCGGACTGCCGCGTCACCAGGCTCTCCACGCCGTCGAAAGTCCAGGCGGGCGAGCCGTTTCTCATCGAGATTGAAGTGCGCGGCAATCAGGACGCCACAGTGCCCCTGGTGTTGCGCCGCGATGGCCAGGAGATTTCGCGCGGCGACGTCACGCTCGTCCGCGGCTCGGGCATCCGCCGGTTTACCGACCGCGCCACGCTGGCCGGCGCCCGCCGCTACGAGGCGGTCATCGAACCGCCCGCCCCCGACCGCCTCGGCAACAACCGCTACGAATCATGGGTCGAAGTCACGGGCGGCCCGGTCGTCCTGCTCGTCACGAAATACCTGCAGGATCCGGTGGCCGCCGCCCTGGAAAAACAGGGATTCACCGTGCAGACGGTCACCCTCCCGGCCCCTCCCCGGCTGGGCCAGCTCGCCGGCGCCAAGGCACTCATCCTCAACAATGTGCCGGCCTACGAATTACCCAACGATTTCCTGCGCTCAATCGATTTTTTCATCCGCGAACAAGGCGGAAGCCTGCTCATGGCCGGCGGCCGACAAAGCTTCGGCTCCGGCGGGTATTTCCAGTCGCCGGTCGACCCGCTCCTCCCGGTCTCCATGGAACTCAAAACCGAACATCGCAAACTCAGCGTCGCCATGGCCATCGTCATGGACCGCTCGGGCTCGATGACCATGCCGGTGGGCGGCGGCGGCGCCACCAAAATGGACCTCGCCAACGAAGGCGCCGCCAACGCCATCGAGTTCCTCGGCGCGCAGGATCTGCTCACCGTCTTCGCCGTGGACAGCAGCGCTCACGAAATGGTGCCGCTCCAGCCGGTCGGGCCGAACCGCGATAAAATGTCCCGCGCCGTGCGCCGCATCCAAAGCATGGGCGGCGGCATCTTCGTCTACGAAGGGCTCTCGGCCGCATGGAAGGCCCTCAAGCAAGCCGAGGTCGGGCAACGCCACCTCATCCTCTTTTCAGACGCCGCGGACTCCGAGCAGCCGGGCAACTACATCAGCCTCCTCGAGGAAATGAAACGCGAGGGCGCCACGGTTTCTGTGATAGCGTTAGGCACGCGCGCCGACTCCGATGCCGCCCTGCTCGAAGACATCGCCACGCGCGGCGGCGGCCGTCTCTTCTTCACTGACCAGCCGGCCGAGCTGCCCTCCATCTTCTCGCAGGAAACCATCGCCGTCGCCCGCTCCGCATTCATCGACGAATCGACCCCGGCCATGGGCGCCCCCGGATGGTTCGAACTCGCCGGCAGCGCGATCGAATGGCCCGCCACCGTCGACGGCTACAACCTCAGCTATCTCCGCGAGCGCGACAGCCAGGCGTACTTCACCCAGGATGAGTACGCCGCGCCGCTCGTCGCCTTCGGCCAGCGCGGGATGGGGCGTTCCGCGGCCGTCAGTTTCCCGCTGGGCGGCGAATCCTCCGATCAGATCCGCGCCTGGCCAAAATACGGCGATTTCATTCAGACGCTCGCCCGCTGGATGCTCGGCGAAGAGCTGCCGCCAGGACTCGGGCTGCGCCACCGCATCGACGGCACGCGCCTGACCATCGACCTCCTCAGCGACGAAACATGGGAGTCGCGTCTCGCCGACGCCCCGCCCCGCGTGCTGCTCGCCGGCGGCGCCACCGCCGAGGAACGGCGCGAGTTGACCTGGCGCAAACTCTCCCCAGGCCATTTCCAGACCTCCGTCGACCTGGCCGAGGGCGCGCTTGTCCGCGGCGTGGTCCAGGCAGGGCCGCACGCGCTTTCGTTCGGCCCGCTCACCATCGGCGCCGATGCCGAGTGGGCCATGGACGGCGCCCGCCTCGACGAATTGCGCGGCGCCGCCGCCGCCAGCGGCGGCCAGGAACTCCTCGAACTCGCCCACGCCTGGCGCCGCCCCCCGCAGCGGCAATTCAGCGACGTGCGCGCCTGGCTCCTCGTCGCCGCCCTTCTCGCCGTGCTCGCCGACGCCCTCGTCACACGCACCGGCTGGCGCCTGCCCGCCATGACCGGCCGCATCCGCCACCGCCCACCGGCCCCCGCCCCACCCTCTCGCCAGGCACTCGAATCCGCCCGCCGCCATCGCGACTCACTCGCCACCACACCCCGCCCGGATCCCGAACCCGACACCGCCACCCGCCCGCCCGCTCCCCCACCCCCGCCCGCGCCAAACCGCCAGTCCCGCTTCGACCGAGCCAAAAAACGCTGACCGCCTTGGCGTTTGTGCGCTTCCATGCGTCCCGGGTAGGGCGGCGCGTCCCGCCCGCCGCAGCCGGCATCCTGCCGGCTGCCTGGAGTTTGTACATTTTAAGCGGCGGCGGCGGAACTCCAACCTTCACGCACGAACCTGTTGGCGAATCCGGGACACCCACTCGAATATAGAAATCGGCCACTTTTGCTGTTAGGTTCGGCCTTCCAAGGGTGTCTCGAATAGCCCTTCGCCTCCTGCTCGGACAACCCGTTTTCACTTTGCCCAAATGCCTCATTGTGACAAGTCAAACCCGTTCCTTGAAGTGAAGTGTCAACGCAGTGGAGAAGCACGGAACGTCATGTGGAATCGTGTGCCTCACGAATGTTGAAGTGGAAAGAGCACGATCGCGGACAGGCCGGACTTTCAGCCCTCATCGATCGGGGGATCCAAATCCTGGGGCGATGCCCCATAGGCGTTAACTTGAATATTTGCCTGAACGCCGAA
>CAZYHO010000167.1:0-9193 GCA_964647495.1 uncultured Akkermansia sp.
TCTTCCTTGATTGCGGTGGCCTTGGGCTTGGCGCTGGGGCTGGGGGGTCGATGGGTGTGGTCGAACCGTGGAGGGAGGGACTCAGCCAAGGTTGGGCCGGCACGGCTGGTCGGCGGTTCTGGCGCGGCGGGGGCGGGCGTCCATGGGCTGAAGGAAGTTTTTGCCGGCGAGGCGGATGTGGTGGACGCGATTCTGGCGGCGAAGGGATTGGAGCAACTGCTGATTCTGGTCGAGTGGCTGCCAAAGGCCGGCCCCGCCGAGTTCGACCGCTTGCTCGACGGCTTGCCGCGCTGGAGGGACGGCCGGCTTCATCGGCAGGCGGTATATTTGCGCTGGACGGCGCTGGATCCGGAAGTCGCGCTTGGTTCGGCGAAACGCCGGGAGGAAGACTTTGCCTGGTGGGCATGGGGGGTGAATGACCCCGATCGCGCCTGGTCGGCGGCTCGATCGGCCGCTGTTGCGCCGGGGGATCGGCAGGCAGTGCTGGCCGCCATTGCGGAATCGGACCCTCTCAGGGTTCAGGAGGTGCTGAAAGGCGATCCGTCCCTGCACGGCCGCTCCGTGGCAGAGGCGATCGCGGAAGGGCTGTCACGCCACAGCCTGGAAGCGGCCGCGTCGTTCGCGGCAAAGATCCAGCCCGAATGGTCCAAATTGACAGCACCCAATTGGATCAAGACGAAGCCCCATGAGCGATTGATCCGGGACTTCGTGCGCGCCGATCCCGACGGGGCGATGCAGTGGGCCTTGTGCCAATCGAACGCGCGCATCCGTGCCGACAACCTGTCGGTCGTGTTTGACCAGTTGGCGCTGACGCGTTCCGAGGTCATCGGACAAACGATCGAGGCGATGCCGCCGAGCCGGAGCAAGGAGCGTCTGTTCAGCGAACACGCGGCCCGGCTCGCCCAGGAGGATCCGCAGGCCGCGCGTGCCTGGGCGCTGGAGGCGGACGGCAGTGAGCAGAGGAATCTGGCGTTGGGCGCCGCCGCTGTCGCCCTCGTCTCTCGCGATCCACAGGCGGCGCTTGACCTGCTCCGGGCAATGGACTTGGATGCCAGACCCGCGAGCATGAGATTCGGGCTGCTGCCCGGAGACAACCGTTTCGACGTCCAGGAAGAGAACACCTGGTTGCTACGCCACTCCTTCGCGAGTGTGGCGGAACAGGCGCCCCGCGAGACATGGGAACTGGTGCAACACATGGCTCCGCCCACTTTGCCGGATTGGCCCCCGAATCCACAAAGCCCAATGGAACGGTTGGGATCCGACAGCTATGGTTGGAAAAAAGTGCGCGAAGGTGTTTTCGAGGGGTGGATTCGAGCCGACCGGACGGACTTTTCCGAGTGGCTGTCGGGACAGCCTCCGTCAGAGGACCGAACTTTCGGCATCGGACGCCTGGCCGACTCCATCCTCAAGGACATCGAGCCTGATTTTTCCGCCGCTCTGCAATGGGCGGCTGCCGAATCGGGCGAGGAAACTGCTTTGCTTGTCCGCACGCTCATGCAGTGGGGCCGGATGGACAAGGCGGCGGCGGACGATGCCCTGGCGGCTTTGCGGCTGCCACCGGAGCACGAACGATCGGTTCGCCAGGAGGTTGAGAACATGCGTGCCGAAGAAAACCGGTGAAATCCATGAAACGCCGACTTTCAGATTTCAACTTCATCGCGTGGGGCGTCGCCGCCGCCGGGCTCGGCTGGTGGGTGGGTGGGTGGACTGACTCGAAACCTTCCGCGGTTGTAAAAATGTCCGAACCCAGGCCACCCGCTCCACCCGCGATCGGTTCGTCACGACGGCAGGCGTGGATCGCGCAAGTGCGCGACGCCGGGGACCCGAGCGCGCAGTTGGCCGCGGCCCTGGCGCTGGCACGGCACGTCCAGCCAGGTGAATTCCCGGAAGTGCTCGATCTCCTTCGTGTATGGGCGCCACGAATTATTGGCGCGATTCTGGAATCCGCCGTCCTGGGACGATGGGTGGAAATCGATCCGTCTGCCGCCATGGCTTGGGTTTTGGAACACAATCGTGAGAACCTGCCGCAACTCGCCCGCCAGTGGGCCGAGTCCGATGCAGCCGCGGCCCTGGTATGGTACCGCGCCGAAGGCTGGAGGTTCGGGCACGACCGGTTCAAGATCGCGTTTCCCATCGCAAAGGCACTCGTCCCGATTGACAGGGAAGCAGCGCTCGCTTTGGCGGTCGAAATGGACCTTGCGGCCTCATCGGAAAGCTCGATGCACTTCCATGGGCCGCTTTTCGTGTCTCCTCGTTCCATTCTTGATGCATTGGGGGAGACCGACCCGGCATGGCTGCTGGAGAAAGCCCGTGGTCTCCCGGAGCGCGCTGCAAGGCTGGTGCGAAAAACCGCCACCAGTTCGCTGGCCAACCGCGATTTCGCCGGTGCTCTGGAGTGGGCGAAGGGCCAGCCCGATCACGAAGATCTCATATCGTCCTGCTTCCAAGCTTCCGTGCCGGCGGAAAAGAAGCTTACCGCATTGACGACATTGCCGCCGGCAAAGCAGGAGTCGCTCGCGAACCACGGTTCGTGGCCGTGGGAGACCGTAAAGCATCTGCAGGCGGACCGATTCTTCAATCCCGACGCGCGGTTTCGGTTGCTGGAGCGAATCTGCCAAGACGAATTGATGTCACAGGTCTCGAACCATTCACCCTTGGCGATCGCTGCGGAACTGGAAGCCGTGGCACCCGATCTGCGCGGGCTGTGGGCTGAGCCGTTGGCGAATGCCTGGGACTCGGTCGATGCTGCCGGAGCGCGTGCCTGGGCTGCTTCTCTGCCCGAGGGCCAAGCTCGCGAAGCTGCACTGGCCGCGCTGGCAACGCTCGAATCGGAGCGCTCGAAACCCCCGCGCGCGGAGCCTGAAATCGCCGTGACCGCCACCCAACTCAGAGCCGGATACCAGAATTTCCACACGTTCGATCCCGAGCGGCGCGGGGCGTTCTTTTCTCAGGCCATGGCAATGCCCGGAGGAATGGATGCTGACTTCTCGGATTGTGTACTGTTCGACTCGAGCGACTTGCTGCAACGAACATTTCTCAACGACTATCCCGCGGAAGCCGCGCACTGGTACGCACGGAACGCCCCGGAGGATGTTTCCAGCATGGCCAGAGCCGCGGCGCGCCGGGCTCAGGAGGAACCGCGTGCCGCGAGCGAGTGGGCGGCCGGCCTGCCGCCGGGCGGGAGCCGGACATGGGCGCTGTGGAATGCCGTGGCCGAGTGGAATCGGCTCGATCCCAAAGCGGCGCGCGAATGGGCGGCGTCGCAGAAGGACGCGGATGTCGCACGTCTGGCGCGCCGCGCCGTGGACGAACTGCCACCCGAGTGAGCGCAGGAAGGAACTCGCGACTCGTGGGTGCGTGCCATGAGCGCGGGGTGTCATGGAGATGAAAGCAGCCGCTTTGGCGAGGCCGGGAAAACAGGCGCCGGGTTCATCGCCGCTGCGGGGGAGGTGCGGGACAAAAAAAGTCAAGAAAACTTTAGTTTTGTTCGCAGGGTGACATACGAATTGCGAACCGGCTGACCGCAATCCGTATGTCACCCTGTGGTGGTTGCCACCGTTCTTGAGAGCGAGTCGCAACAAATTTTTTCACCTCGCAGCGTGGCGCAATGGCAGAGGGTGGGCGGAAGGATTTTCGAATTTCGCTGCAAGATTTCCTGAAGGGGTGCGGATATGGTGGTGTGAACCGTTCACTTGTTTGCCCTGCATGACCGCGACTACACGGCCGGAACCATCGAGCGCCGACTTCAGCCGCACGCGGCGGAGTCTGCTGACTCGTCTCAAGAACTGGGACGATCACGAGGGGTGGCGCGAGTTCATGGACAAGTACGGGCGGTTTATCTTCGGGATGGCCAGGAAAGCCGGCTTGAGCGTCGAGGAGTCGGAGGACGTGGTGCAGGACGTACTGGTGAGCGTGGCGAAGAAGCTGCCGAGCTTTCGGTATGAAGGGGGGAGGGGATCGTTCAAGGCATGGCTGGTGATGATCGTGAAGTCGCGGGTGATCGATCATCTTCGGAAGATATACCGGCGTGGCCTGCCCGCCGACGGGCCGGCGCGCGCCGAAGAGGAGACGCGGCTGGAAGAACGCCTCGCCCAGCACGAGGACGACCTCGGCCACGAGGCCGCGTGGACGAGGGAATGGGAGAGCCACCTGCTCACGACGGCGCTGAATCTCGTCAAGGACCGGCTCCCGGCCAAGCATTACCTGGCATTCCGAATGTGCACCCAACAGCAGAAATCACCGGCCGAGGTGGCGCGCGCCCTCGGGCTCTCGGTGGCGAATGTTTACCTGATCCGTCACCGTGCCGGCCGACTGGTGGCCCGCGAGATCCGGCGGCTCGACGAAGGGAGATGAGCGCTCCGACCGAACGACTGCGCCCGGGGGAACACCGGCCGCCATTGAGGATCCCGGATCACACGCTGCTGCGCGTGATCGGCCGCGGGAGCTACGGCGAGGTGTGGGAAGCGCGCAACGTGATGGGCACGCCGCGGGCGGTCAAGATCGTGCGCCGCGATGACTTCGAGTCGGCTCGGCCGTTCGAGCGCGAATTCGAAGGCATCCAGAGGTATGAGCCGGTGTCGCGCACGCATGCCGGGCTGGTGCAGGTCCTGCACGTCGGCGAGGACAGGGCGGGCGGGTATTTCTACTACGTGATGGAACTCGCGGACAACGCGGATCCGGAATCCGTGCTGTACCGGCCGCGGACGCTGCGCGGCGAGATGCAGGCGCGCGGGGCGCTGCCGGTCGAGGAGTGCATCGAGATCGGCATCACGCTGGCCAGTGCGCTCGGCCACCTGCACCGCTCCGGCCTGGTCCACCGCGACGTGAAGCCGGCCAACATCATCCTGGTCGATGGCCTGGCGAAACTGGCCGACGTCGGGCTGGTGGCGCGGCTCAGCGACTCGCGCAGCCTGGTGGGCACGGAGGGGTATTACGCGCCGGAGGGGACCGGAAAACCGGGCAGCGACGTGTACAGCCTGGGCAAGGTGTTATACGAATGCCTCACCGGGCACGAGCGGACGAGTTTTCCGGACGTGCCGGACACATGGGACGCCGGTCCCGAGTCGCGTCCCTCGTTCGAGTTCATGGAGATCGTGCTACGGGCGGCGGAGCCGAATCCCGAGCGGCGATACGAAGGCACCGAAGAAATGCTGGCGGATCTGGCGCTGCTGAAAGCCGGCAAGTCACTGAGGTATTTGCGGCGGGTCGAGACGCGGCTGAAACGCACGCTGCAAGTGCTGGCGATTTCAGCGCTGGTCATCGCCGCGGTAGGCGGCGCCTGGTTGTATGAAATGCGCCGCGCCGACCAGATCGAAGCCGCCGAACAAAAGGCCCTGCGCGCGCAGCAGGAAACACAGCGACTGCTCGGCGAATCGCTTGTCGCCGGCGCCCGGGCCGAACGGCTCAGCGGGCTGGCCGGCGCGCGCGCCGAGGCGCTGGATGCGGTGCGGCGTGGTCTGGATGCCGGGGCGTCGCCGCTTGAGCTGCGCACGCAGGCGGCTTCCGCGCTGGCGTTGCTCGATGCGGGTGAAGTTGATCCGGAGCGCGGCATGCGGGCGCCCGGCAAATGGGTGGCGTGGTCTCCGGACGCGGGGTTTGCCGTCGTGAGTGACGCTCGGAACGGACTGATGCAGGTGATCGACCGCGCCAATCACGAGGAGGTTGCGGCATTCGATGCCGGTCCCGGAGTGATGGAAATCGCGGTGGCGCCGCGCGCCGAACACATCGCGATCGTGCACGATGACGGGCGCGTCGCGCTGTGGGAGGCCCGGAGCGGCATGCGGCGGTGGAAATCCACGCCCGCGGCGAACGTGTGCCGGCCGAGTTTCAGCGGGGATGGCCAGTGGCTGATTTATGCCGGCGAGGACGGGCTGACGGCACGAGCGTGTGTCGATGGCGCAGATGCGTTGGTGCTGGTCCCGGAGGCTCCGGCATATCGCGGGCTGTATCTCGCGCCCAACGGGCAATGGATTGCCACGCTGCTGGCGCCGGGAGGTGGGCGCGACGGCCACGCGACAGGGGAGCCGGGCACTGATCTCGGGCTGCGAATTTACGCGGGGCTGCCGGGACGCTTTCCGTCGCCATCGGATGCGGCTGGCGTCAGAGAGCATGACATTTCTTCAGATATCCGGCTGGAGGGTGTGAGCATCAGTCACGACAGCCATTACGTGGCCGCCGCGGTGGGCGAAGACCAGCTCAGGATCTGGGAAGTCCCCGGGATGTCGCAGATGGGGTGGCTCCGCGGCCATCAACGCTCGGTCCGAGGCACCGCATTCCATCCGCTCGACAGCAATATCCTGGCGAGCACATCCTGGGATGGCACGACGCGGCTTTGGGACATCACGACGCGGCGCGAAATCCTCGTCATTCCCGCCGGCGGCGAAGAAATCCTCATGAGCCCCGACCATGGTGAAATCCTGCTGCGCACATGGGACCGGCAGGGCTTGCTCGCCGCGAGCTTCACGCGGCGGAGCGCGCTCCGCGTGCTTCGCCTTCCGCCGTCCACGCCGATGGGGCTTTTCGCGAGCGTCCGCTTCAATAGCGACGGCCGCCTGCTCGCCGCTGCCGGGGACGCCGGTGTTATCGTATGGGATACCGCGACCGGTGAACATTTCCCCGCCGAACCGCCGGGCCGGCCAATGGACTGGCGAAACGGCATGTTCGATCCCAAGGACGGCTCGCTTTATTTCAGCGGTCCCAAAGGGCTGTTCCGCAGGAGCGTGGGCATCGATGACTCCGGAACCGTCCGCTTCGGTCCCAAAGAAACCGTGCTGGGTGGCTTCGCGTCGTTTCTGGATTGGGCGGGCGATCGTATGGTCGTCAGCGGTCGGCACGACGAGCAGCGGCGACCCGGCGTCGGACTGCGCGGCCGCGATGGGTCGATGGAAATCCTCATACCGTCCCAGTCGCCTGACCAGCTTGCCACTTCGCCGGACGGGCGGTGGCTCGCCGTAGCCCGCTACCCCGGTGGCGGCGGCACGATCTGGGATTTGCGTGCCAGCCCGCCGGCCGCGCGTGACATCGAAACGCGGACCCGCGCCAACTTCGGGTTTTCCGCCGACTCGCGCGCGCTCATCATCGGCACGGAGAAAAGCATCGCCTTTGTCGATCCCGCCGACCCGTCGGAAGAAATCGTTGCGCCGATGCCTCGCCTCAACTGCCAGGAGATACCGTCGCATTCCGCGGCCAGCGTGGCCGCCGGTCTGCTCGCCGTCAGCACAGGCCCCACTGAAATCACGTTGTGCGACGGACGGACCTTCGCTCCGATCCTGCGGCTCGATTCTCAGCTTACGCCGTTCGATTGCGCCATCGCCTTCAGCCCTGACGACCGGTTTCTTGCGCTGGCCGGCGGCACCAACCGCGTCGTGCTCTGGGACATCGGCTGGCTCAAGGACGAACTCACGCGCATGGGGCTGGGATGGACGGGCGCTGGAAAGCTGACAGATCCTTAGCCCCATCGGCCCCATCGGCCCATCACCTTCGCCGTTTCAGCTTGAAGCCCCCACCGGTCGGGGCCATTTGATTCCGTGAAACGCGGCGCCTCCACCAATCCGGCAAACCGCTTCGAGCGATTCCACGTCGAGGAAGATCCGGCGGCCATCGAGGAGATGCGGCGCGCCGACCCCGAGTGGGATCCGCCGGCGCCGCGCACGGCATTTTTTGTCGATGACACGCAGACGCTCATCACGAAAAACGAGAGCCCCGACCTGAGCTTCGAGGCGAGCCTGAATCCATACCGTGGGTGCGAACACGGATGCAGCTACTGCTACGCCAGGCGGTATCACGAGTACCTGGGATTCAGCGCGGGCCTCGATTTTGAAACCAAGATCATGGTCAAGCCGCGGGCGCCCGAGCTGCTGCGCGCCGAGATGAGCCGGAAGTCATGGAAGCCACAGAAGCTCGCGATGAGCGGAGTCACCGATTGCTACCAGCCGGTCGAACGCCGCCTCCGCATCACGCGCGGCTGCCTCGAAGTGCTTGCCGACTTCCGCAACCCGGTCGTCATCGTCACCAAGAACCACCTGGTCACACGTGACGCCGATCTGCTTGGCGAACTGGCCCGCTGGCAGGCCGGCGCAGTGCTCATGTCCATCACGACGCTCGATCGTGCCCTCGCCGCCGCCCTCGAACCGCGCGCCTCGGGTCCGGCCATGCGCCTCCAGGCCATCCGCAGGCTCGCCGAGGCCGGCGTGCCGGTGGGCGTCTCGGTGGCGCCTGTGATTCTCGGGCTCAACGACACCGAACTCCCCACCATCCTCGAAGCCGCACGCGACGCCGGCGCCCGCTTCGCCACTTATTCGCTCGTCCGCCTCCCTGGCGCCGGGGCGGACGTCTTCGCCGACTGGCTCGACCGCCACGTCTCGCCGGCCAAAAAGGCAGCCGTCCTCGCCGGCATCCGTGAAACCCATGCCGGCCGCCTCAACGACTCACGTCCGCTCCTCCGCATGACCGGCGACGGCGAGCGCGCCGCCCAGGTCGGCCAGCTCTTCCGCGCCCTCTCCCGCCGCCTCGGCTTCGAAAGCAACCGCCCGCTCGTCACTACCGACAACTTCCGTCGCGTCGAAACCGGCCAGCTTGAGTTGGAGATCTAAAAGCCGCTTTCCATGTGCCTCGGAGAGGCTACCCTGTGCCCGCGGCCTCGGATACCACGGATCCATCCTTCCCGGTGGCCGAGGACAGAATTCATGAAAAGAGGATTCGATGAAGAGTTATAACAGATTGGCGGCTGTAATGTGCGTGAATATCTTCTCCATGCATTGCGCGACATCGTCGGCAAACGAAGAAGATATCAGTTTGCATGCGTTGTTGAGTATCGAACGTCTGGAAAATATCATGGATCGGCAACCGGCCGCGCATAGCGGCCCGAGTGTTCGTTTGCCAAGCGGAAGAATCCTGACGGCCAACGGACCGCACGAAGCCATCCAGCCGTTGATACAGAGCCAGCCAGCAGATCCGGCTTCATTGGTTGACGCGTTGTCTGGCCTTCGGGAGGAAGTTCGCTGGGGCGCGTGCCTGGCGATTGAAGGAATTACCAGCGAAAACGTGCGTTTTCATCGCGCCTCAAAGGCGGGGAGTTCAATTCATCTTGAGGCAGTAAACAAGTGGACTGCCTCGGTGATTGCATGATCGAATGACAGGGCGGGCTTTCAGCCCTTGATTATTGTGTGGCGGCCAGTCCTGGGGCGATGCCCCA
>CAZYHO010000168.1:0-9171 GCA_964647495.1 uncultured Akkermansia sp.
CCGACGAGATCCAGCGCCGGGCGGCCGAGGCCGCGGCGCGCGCCCAGGCCGCGCTTGCCGCCCAGGCCGCGGAAACTCCGGCGGAAAAATAGCCCGCTGGAGGACGGCCACGACAAATACCGAAGAATCATACACGCCCGGCTGCCGGATCCGGATTGCCAGGGAAGCGTCAGTGTGAGTGAACAACAGAGCCGGCAGTATTTCTTTGCGGCTCAGGTGTTTCGGGCCGCGGAGGGCCTGTCAAATCAGGAGGCACATTCATTGGCTCGTTTCCATCCTGATGCTCAGTCCGGTTTCAGTTCGGTGGCGGTGCGGGTGCCGGCGGCGGCCGGTTCTCCGATTTCGCGTTCGCCGGCCAGGGCATGGTCGACGTCGTCGCCCAGGGATTCGAGGTGCATGGCGCGGGTGAGCCAGGGTGAGATCAGGACGAGGAGGAGGCCGATGCCGACGCCGATCCAGCCGATCGTCTGGAAGACGGAGGCGTAATTGCCGAGCTGCCGGGCCGGATCGACGACGACGCCGGCGACTGTTGCGGAGGCGGTCTGTTTGGCGATAAGGCCGGCCACGGTATGGGCGAGTGACGAGCTGAGGAACCAGACGCCCATCATCAGCCCGACCACCCGCGAAACACTGAGGCGGGTGATCATCGAAAGGCCGACCGGCGACAGGCAAAGCTCGCCGGTGGTGTGCAGCAGATAGGCGAGGAACAGCCAGATCAGGGAAACGCGGAAATCGGAGCCAGCGAACCAGGTGATCCCGGCCACCAGCACCAGGAAGCCGAGGCCTGCCTGGGTGATGCCGAGGCCGAACTTGGCGGGGGTGGACGGCTCCAGCTTGCGCCGCGCGAGCCATGCCCACAAACCGGCGAAGACCGGGCCGAGGAGCACGATGAGGCCGGGATTAAAGAGCTGGGTCTGGCCGGCGTTCATCTGGAACAGTCCGAAGACGCTGAGGTCGGTATTCTGGTCCGCATACAGCGTCAGCGAGCTTCCCGCCTGCTCGAACAGAGCCCAGAAGAGCACCGAGAAGACGATCAGGATGAGCGCGACGATCATGCGGGAGCGATCGTGACCCTTGAGGTTCAGCCACGCCCAGCCGAACATCGCCGCGAAGATCAGCGGCGCGCCGATGGTCAGCGTCGTCGTGACGATCTTGTGCTGGCCGACCAGCATCCACGCCGGGATGACGCAGACGAAACCGAGCACGTAGATCAGCCACTCGAGATTGAGCGGGCCGGCGACGGGGCGGCGCAGTTTCGCCGGAGCGGCGGGCTCGGCTTTGCCGTAGAGATATTTCTGCCCCCACAGGAATGTCAGCAGGCCGGCGAGCATGCCCAGGCCGGCCAGGCCGAATCCATATTTCCAGCCATAGGAGAAACCCAGCCAGGTGCACAAAGCGGTGGCCATCAGCGAGCCCAGATTGATCCCCATGTAGAAGATCGTGAAGCCCTGGTCGCGGCGGGGATCCGTCTTGGGATAAAGCGCGCCGACGATAGTCGATATGTTCGCCTTCAGAAATCCAACGCCGACGATGATCAGGCCGAGCGCCAGATAGAGGATCTGAACGTAGACGGCCTGCTGCTCGACTCTCGTCTCATAGGTGTCCGCGGCAACGGTCGGCGGCAGGCCGAGCGCCGCGCTCTGCGCCAGCGCCATGCCTTCGGCCGAGAACTGGACGAGGGACGACCGGCCGTCCGCCGCGACCAGCCGAAGCTCCCGGTCCGGTCCGCGCCCGCCGGCCACGACCTGATATTCGACTTCGCCGAGCTTCAGGATCTGGGTCGAGCCCGAGCCTTCGAACGCCATGCCGAGATGGCCCAGGACGAGCAGCACCGCGCCGATCGTCACCGCTTTGCGGGAGCCCAGATAGCGGTCCGCGATCAATCCGCCGAGCACGGGCGCGAGATAGACCAGTGATCCGTAGGCGGCGTAAATGCCGGCCGCCACGCCGGGATCGAAGATGAAATGCTGGACGAGATAGAGTGTCAGCATCGCCCGCATCCCGTAGAACGAGAAGCGCTCCCACATTTCGGTGACGAACAGGACGGCAAGGCCCTTCGGATGGCCGAAAAAGGCGCGGTCGTCCCGCGAGGTCGGGCGGTTGATGTCGTTGGCGGTGGCCATGAGGCGCTGTGTTATGAACGGGATTCGATCGGCCGGCACGGACGGGGCGGCCTGGAATGGCGGGCAGACTAGCGCCAGCCTCTTCCTTGTGAAGCGCGATTACAGGCACGAGCCGCCGCCCGGCAGTCGTTTGCGCAGGAAGAACGTGCGTTTTTCCAATGGCAGGGCGAGCCGGCGACGGATCAGGTCGGTCAATTGCGCGTCGGATTCCGCGCGCAGGCTGGCCAGCGCCTCCGCGCGGGAGGCGCGTCTCCGCTCATGAATTGCAGGTTTCTTTTTCATGCAGGACCAGCTCGAGCACGGGCAGCACGGCGAGATCGCGCGGGCGCGCCGCCGCCCGTTTGCTTTTGATGATGTCCGCGAGACTCGCGAGCCAGAGTTTTTCGCCGGACACGGTTTCCTCCGTGGCGCGCGCCCGCAAGCCCTCGAACGACCGCACGCCGTGGAGTACGGGCATGAAGTCGATTTGCAGGCCGAGGTCGTCGTTCACCACGTGGTAGAGTTTCGAGACTGGAAAGAATGGGTGGAGGATCGTCGCCCGCAGGCTCTTGGCGACGGCCTTGAGTTTGCGGAGATTCGCCGGTGTGTCGCGGAACATGAAATCGAAATCCAGCGTCGTGACCGGCGCACCGTGGAGCGCGGCGGCGGCATTGCCAATCATGACCGCCTCCAGCCGTTGCTCGCGCATTGCCCGGAGCGCTTGCGTCAGCAAAGGCGTCGCATCCATCGGGCCAGATTAACGGGGGGGCCGCGCAGCCGCAAACAGGAACATTTCCAACGGGTTTCGTTCGGGATCCGGGCGGGAGTCAGAGGGCAGAGGGCAGAGAGCGGAGAGCGGAGAGCGGGGCGGCGCGAGGCATCTCAACATTCTCCTCGCCCCGGTGCTCCCGCCCGACAGACTGTCTCTCCCCGGACTCCTCTCACTCACCACTGAAATGACACATACTCATGAACTCCTCGACCGCAGCTCACCATAGACTGCTGGCGGTCACCGCCGCCAGCCTGGCCCTGGCCTGTGTCCTGCCGCTTCACGCGGGCATTGAACTGGCCGACGACTTCACGGAGTTCGCGCTGGGCGACACATGGCAGGCACATGGCTCTGGAGCACCGGAGGTGGCGCTGTCGGTGGTCGCCGGGATTGGAGCCGACGGCAGTTCGCTGCGCATGGGCACCGCGCCCGGAACCGCCAATGAGTTCGTCGGCATCGAAACCCGGGCGCCCATTCCCCTGGCGGGAGCGACGTCGCTCCGTGTCACCGTGCGTGTGCGTCCCTTGAACCAGACGGCAACCGGCGATGGTGGCGCCTCGGATGCCTCGATCGGCGTGGCCATTCTCGGCGCCTCCGGCAGTTTCGCCCGGGCCGCCGCTGGCGCCAACCGGCCGGTCCCGCCCGACTGGGGGGACTTTTATACCGACAGCGAAGGCAGTGCAGACGTGAACGCCGGCTCCCTGCATTTCCCTCCCAACGACCCGGACGGTGCCGCGGAAGCTTTCCGGACATACGTGCTCGAAATCGGCCCGGAGGGCACGAGCCTCACGACACTTTCATCCGCCGGCGATCCGCTGACGGTGACCGCCTTCGATGTCTTCAATCCGAACCTTCCCCTGGCCGACTATGGCGGCAGCGTCACCGTCGCCCTCTACCAGCAGCGTTCGGACTCCACCCTCGCTCCGGAAAACACCTTCGGCGACATCGACAGCGTGCTCATCGAAACCGTGCGAGCCTCGGACGATACCGACGGCGATGGCATGCCGAACTCTTATGAGATCGCCAATGGTCTCGATCCCGATGTGAACGATGCCGCCCTCGATCTCGACGCCGATGGGCTCCCCAACCTCGCCGAATACCAACGCGGCACCAAGGCCAACGTCGCCGATACCGACGGAGATGGCCTCAGCGATGGCGTCGAATCCGGATCGGGCCTCTTCATCGGCGCCGCCGATACCGGAACCAACCCGCTCAAGCCTGACACCGATGGCGACGGCCTGAGCGATGGCGTGGAAACCGGCACAGGCATCTTCGTCGACGCCACCCATACCGGCACGGACCCCAACACCACCGACAGCGACTTCGACGGATTCAACGACGGCGTGGAAATCGCGGCCGGCTTCGACCCGAACTCGTCGGAAAGCACCCCGGCCGGCGCCACCACCATCGCCACGGCCGTCGAGGTCCGATTCTATGCCGCGCCCGGTCTCGCTTATCGCATCGAAGCGTCCAATGACATGCAATCATGGACCATCCTCGAAGCTTCCATTCCCGGCGCCGGCAACCGCGTCAGCCGCCTCTATTCCATCGAAACCCACCCGTTCCGATTCTTCCGCGTCGAGCCGAATTGACAAGCGTCATGTCCCCGCATCAGCGCGACGATCATCGCCGTTGCGGGGACTTGGCGAAAAACAGACTGCCATCCGACTCCGTGGCGCGGGCGGCAGGCCGCTGTGCGTCAGCGCCAACAGGAGAGGCGTCTTCCAGGTGGGCGAGGAAGGTATGCAGTGTGTTTTTGGCCACCGGAAGTCCCTGGCTGGCGAGAAGACCGTGGATCTTTTTACTGGAGCACGGCGGTCACGGACATGCGAGAAATCATCTCTCTCAAAAAGATAAAACCAATGGAATACGTCTTTTCACGAGAGAGAAATCTGTCGCTTCAACAACTTCTCGTCGCGGACCTCGTCACATCGATAACCTGAGTTAAAGGAGCCGCATCGGATCCGGGAGAGGTTACAAAAACGGAACACTTGAGCCGCGGATGTGGCTAGAATGAGGCGATGCGCCGCCGCCCTTTTCCGAGCGCGAAGCCGGCCCGGTTTTTCTGGCAAGGCCTGCTGATTCTCCTGCCGGCCTTGGTGCTGGCGGGGGCGGGATTCTATTCGCTGCGGGAGGAGGAGGTGCTGGCCCGGCATGAAGCGGAGGAGCAGGCGAAGCAGATCGCCACGGAACTGGCGCAGCGGCTGATTCCGCAGGCGTTGCGGTTCGAGGTTCCCGGCATCGCGGAGGCGGGGCGGCTTCCCGCGACCTGGGAAGCCGAGGTGTTGCACCGGCTTCGGCGCTCGCCGCTGGTGGAAACGGCCTGTCTGTTCGATGACGAGGATGCCTTGGTGTATCCGCCCGCGGCCGCCGGAATGCCTTGGCCGGCGCCGCTGGATGAAGCCGAACTATCGCCGGCGCAACAAGACGGATGGCTGGCTTTGGAAACAGCATGGCAACTCGGCGAGGCTTCCGCAGAACGCGATCTCGCCACTTTCCTGGCCCTGGAGCCGCCCGCGCGTTTCGCCGCCGTGGCGCGGTTTCGCACCGCGCAGGCCTTGGTGGCTCTCGGGCAAGAACCCGCCGCCATCGAACTGCTGCAATCGTTGGGTGAGCTGCCGCCGGAAGTCGTCGGAGAATCCGGTGTGCCGCTCGGCCGGCTGGCCGCCTGGCGGCTTGCGGTGCTGCTGCCGGAGAACGACCGGCTTGGTTTGCTGCATGATTTGGCGGGGCGATTGGTGCTGGAGCCCTCGCCCGCGGCGGACGCGTTTTTATCGAAAATCGTGCCCCTGCATCCGGCTCTCCACGGGTGGGAAGAGACGCGGGAGGTTCACGAGTCGGCGAGGAAATTCGCCGCCGCCACGACCTCCGTGCCGTCGGGGGAGGTGATGGTTGTGGAGCCTCGCACGCTGTGGCCTGTCATCCAGCCGGTGGTTGGCGGCCGATGGATTCTGGGCGTGCCGCTGGACGCGCTGGCGCAAGAGGTGGTCCGCTTGGACCGCTCGATGGTGCGGCCGGCGGCCTTTGGCGTGGCGGTAACCGCAGGCACGCACCCCTTGCTGCCGCTTCCCGCGGACAGCCCGGTGCTGGCCCGCAGTGTGTGTGGAGCGCCGCCCATGACGGTGGAGGTTTTCTTGAAAGATCCGGCGGCCTTTGCCGCGCAACGCCGGGCGCGAACGCTGCGGTTCGCCACCTTGATCGCGATGTCGGCCGGCGCGGTGGTGGCGGGATTCTTCGCGGCGTGGCGCGCTTTCCGCCGGCAGCAGCAGCTCAGCGAAATGAAAAGCAACTTCGTCTCCAGCGTTTCCCACGAGCTGCGGGCGCCCATCGCATCGGTGCGGCTGATGGCGGAGGAATTGGAGCACGGCGCGGCCTCCAGCCCGGAGAAAACCAGGCAATACCTCGGTTTCATCGGCCAGGAATGCCGGAGGCTGTCATCGGTGATCGAAAACGTGCTCGACTTTTCGCGCCGCGAGCAGGGCCGCGAGCGGTTCGACTTCGAGCCCACCGACCTGGCGGCCCTGGTCGAGGAAACCGCCGCGCTCATGCGGGCATACGGGAGCGAGCGCGGCGTGCGGATCGAAGTCATCGGCCGCGGGCAACCCGAGCCGGTGAACGCGGACGGCCGGGCGCTGCAGCGGTTGCTGGTGAATCTGATCGACAACGCGCTCAAACACGCGCCGCCGGACAGCGCGGTCAGAGTGGGATGGGAGTTCGCCGGATCGATGGTGTCGCTGTGGGTGGAAGACGACGGCCCTGGCATCCCACGGCAGGAACAGACGCGCATTTTCGAGCGGTTTTATCGTGTCGGCTCCGAGCTTCGGAGGCAGACCCAGGGCGTCGGTCTCGGCCTGTCCATAGTCAAACATCTGGCCGAGGTTCACGGCGGCCGTGTCGTGGTGCGCAGCGAGCCGGGGCAGGGGAGCCGTTTCACGGTGGAACTGCCGTTGACCCGCGAATCCATGACTGCGCCATCATCGCTGCCATCACCCCTGTCCTCATGAAAAACGGCGCCCGCATCCTCATTGTCGAAGACGAACTGCCGATGCGCACCGTGTTGTGCGACACCCTGAGCGGTCATGGTTACCGGGTCATCACCGCCGCGGACGGCGAGGACGGGCTGGCCAAGGCCGTAGAGCAGAAACCTGACGCCATTCTCCTCGATGTCATGATGCCGCGGCGCGACGGCTTCAGTCTGTGCGAGGAATTGCGGCGGCTGCTGGTCACCGCGCCGGTGATGATGCTCACGGCCAAGGGACGCGTGGAGGACCGGGTGCGCGGGCTCGACGCCGGCGCCGACGATTACCTGGTCAAGCCGTTTTCCCGCGACGAGCTGCTGGCCCGGGTGCGGGCATTGTTGCGCCGCGCCCGTCGCGAAACCGACGAGCTGAGGGAACTCGAGCTGGGGGCCGTCCGGATTGATTTCGTGCAGCAGCGTGCCTGGCGCGGGGCGACGGAGGTGCATTTCACCGCCAAGGAATTCGGCGTGCTTCATTTGCTGGCCGTTTCCGCCGGAGAGGCGGTGTCGCGCGACCGGTTTCTCGACGTCGTCTGGGGTTACAGCGCCTTTCCGACCACCCGCACGGTGGACAAGCACATCGTCAGTCTGCGCGCGCAGATCGAACCCGATCCGGATCGCCCGCGGTGGATTCAGACGGTGCATGGCGTCGGCTACCGGCTCGTGCCGCCTCGGCCCGGGACCGCTGACGGCCCCGGAAGTTACAAATCCATCACACTTCGCCCGCCCCGCTTCTGACATTGTATCACCCTATGAAAATCCATCCGCTCACACCACGCGCCGCCATCCTTGTGACCGGCTGCGCGTTGCTGGCCGCCGGCCTGACCGCCCAGGAACCGGCTCCTGCCGCTCCAGAGGCGCTTCCCGGGCTCCCGGCTCCGACAGCGCCATCAGCATCGCCGAAGCCACCGACTCAGCCGACCACACCGACGCCGACGCTGGATCCGACCGCGAAAATCCCGGTGTCCGACGCCGTTTTCGACGATGACGAGTCTATGCCGGCCACGCCGCCGTCGGTCACCGGCGCTTCCTCGGCGCCGTCCTCTGGCATGCCCGGTCTGGGAGGAGGGGCCGGTCCCGGCTGGCAGGAGGTTTACGACTACGTGAAAAAGTCCCTTGACCTGGCCGGTCTGGGAGGAGAAGCCGCTCCAGGGAGTCCCTCTCCGGCCCAAAGAGCACGGGCGCTCCGCGACGTCGATGAATCCTGGAACGCCTCCTCTGGTGGCGGCTTCGGTTTTACCGGGGAAGGAGCCATGGCGGGGCGGGCCGGTGGAAGCGGTGACATGGCTCCGGGCCGCCCGTCGAGTGTCAGGTCCGCCCGCGCCGTGGCCGGCGTGGCGCTGGACGAAGAAGTGTCGGCCAACCCGCAGGACGCCGCGCATCGCTACGAGGCGATCATCGCGGGATTCGACAGCCAGCGCGCCGCGGCCGCCCAGGCCGTCTTTCGGCTGGGCGAAAGCTACCGCCGGATGGGCCGCGTGGACGAGGCCCGCGTGCAATTCGCCCGCATTCTCCGTGAATTCGTGGACTTCCCCGAACTGGCCGCGCTCAGCCAGCAGCAACTGACTCAGGCCCTCCCGCGTCCGCAGCCGGGTTCCGTGTATGGCACTCCTCCCGTGTATTTCGGTGGAAGCGAGGCCGGTGGAAGCCCGCCGGCGGGTGGGATGGCGTCCGGCTACGCTCCAGTGACTCCGCGCATTGCTCCGGCCCCGTCCGATGAGGCTGCGGCTGCCGTCCGGGAAGAAGAGCGCGCGTTGCTGCAAGAGGAAATTGGCCTGCTGGAAGAAGCCTTGAGCGACGTGAGTCAGCAGTTCATGAGCGGGGTGGCCTCCCGGAGTGACGTGCTTTCGGTGCAACGGGAAATCCTGCAGTTGAAACGCCAGCTTCTGCACCATAACGCCCACCGGGCAGGTGGCTCGACAAGCAAAAAGAACTCTCCCGAATCGACCTTCGAATTTGAGCCGGCGCCCGCCCCGGCGCCCCATCCGAATCCCCTGCGCTACGGGCCTCCGGCTGTCCGGGATTCAACTCATCCTCCTGTGGAGAATCCCAAGCCGGGCTCCACGCCATCGATCCAGTCGAGATGATACCGGAGGCACCCCGATCATGAGCCAATGGAAATGAAGTGCCGGCGGCAAGCCGGAATCTCAGGCCCAGCCGCGAAGCCGTGCGCGGAAAATCGTTGTGCACCGCCCTTGTCCCGGGCCGACGATTCCGCCTTCCCGGCGGGGATCGCACAAGGGGTCTGTCCCCACTCCGGCCGCAGGGCCAACGGCCCGGTT
>CAZYHO010000169.1:0-9144 GCA_964647495.1 uncultured Akkermansia sp.
CCTTCGCCGTGATGAACGCAACCGCCCGGCCCGCATCCGCCGCCGCGGTGAGGATTGTTCCGCAGCGCCGGAATTCCGGGCCGTTCATCATGACCTCCTCGCCGGTCTCCGGATCGAGGAAAAAGTTGCCGCATATCCCGGTCACCGCGGGCGGCATGCCGGTGACGATCGCCGCATTGTTCACGTTCGTGAATGACGGAAGCGCGCCGCGCACCATCCCCCGGTACCCGCGCCGCGCCGCCGCTTCCAGCCTGGGCATCCGCTTTGCCGCAATGGAGGCCGACACGTACTCGTCCGCGCACCCGTCGATGCAAATGACCGCAATCGGGCGGGCGGGCGGATCATAGCGGCGGCCATTGGCGGCAAAGGACATCGATTGCATGGGTCGGTGAACGTTTATCCGTAGCCGCCAATGTCCCGCTTGTCCATCATCGCGCCATCGCGCCCACGGCGGCCCGGCGCCCTGCCATAGCTGCCGCTCTCACCCTCACGGCCCGCTGGCCTTTCACTGCCCGAGCAGATCCTGGTTCTGGCGGATCCACTCGCGATCGGCGGGAAGGCCCGACCGCTGCCAGGCGCGCGCCTTTTCCGTGAGCCACTCGCGGGCCTTGGCGGCGACGCGCGGGTCCGGCGAGCGGGCGGCTTTGGTCATGTTGTCGCGGGCGAGAGTGAGGTTGGATGTCGGCAGATACGGCGGGCCGACGTCCTGCACGCGCCCGAGCATGAAGAGCGCCTCGGGGTCGTTGAACTGCGCTCCTTTTTCCAGCGCGGAAACCATCGGCTGCGTCTCGCCGAGAAGGCTGTGGGCGTTCGCCAGGAAATACCACGCCCGTGCCGCGCTCGGCGCCGTGTCGCGCGCCGCCGCCTGCAATGCCGCCACTGCCGACCTCAACTGGGCGGCATCTTTTGATTCTTCGCCCTTCTCCAGATAGCAAAGGCCCAGTGACAGCTCGGCATTCGGATCGCCGAGGCGCCTCGCTTTTTCCGCAAGGGCGAGCGCCTTGTCGACATCCTTCTCGCCGCCGAGCCCTTTGCGGTAGACGTCGCTGAGCACGACCATCGAAAAGGGAAGCCCCGCCTCCGCCGCCCGGTTCAACCGAGGCAGCGCCAGCCCGTTCACCAACCGCTGTGCCTCGCTTCCCTCGCCCGATGCGTGCAGCTCGGATGCCTTGTCCACCAGCAACCGCCCGACGTGCATGGCGGCCGCCGGATTTCCGCTCATCTGGTCGGCCTGCAAATAATAGTCGAGCTTCTTCTGGTTCAGCGTCTCGGCTTCGGCGAGCATCATGTACGGGACGTCGGTTTTCCACTGGTCGGCCGTCGTGCGCAGGGTTTCCTCGAGTCCGTTGATGGTTTCGGGGTGCTCTTTGACAGTGGCGAGGATGAGGTCCATCTGCGGCCGAAGCGCTTCCGCCCATGCCGGATCCGAGGCGAAAAACGCCTTGGTTTCATCGCTGGTGGCCGCCGTATTGATCACGCGCAGCGCCAGCTCGAAGTTGTCCACGCTCGCGCGGCCGGTGCGCGCCTCTTCGGCCTTGATGAGATAGAGCAGCAGCCAGATGCGCGGCACGCTGTTCCGGGCCTGAACCGGCAGGCCGTGCAACAGGCCGAAAACCACCTCCCGGTTGTCCACGGCGCGATCCGGCAGAAAGTCGTCGAGAAGCCCCTGCACGGTGAACGTGAGTTCCGGCAGCAACCGCTCGACAAAGGCGGGATCCGCGCGCACCGCGGTCGCGTACGTCTGGAGCGCGGCGCCGGGATTGCGCTGTGCCGTGAGGTAGGGCAGATCGAGCTTCGCCAGCAGCAGCAGCCGCTCTTCCGGGATGCCATCCCACTGGGCGACCACATCCAGGTTCTGCCGCAGCTTCTTGAATGCCGCGTCCCCGGGCGGCGGCGGGTTCCATCCGGCCTGGAGCGACTCCAGCAGCCCGTTGACGGCGCGCCGCGCGTCCTCCAGCACCACGCCGCGTTTTTCACGATAGAAGTTCTTGATGAGCGGATCAGTCTCCTGGTTCTGAAACCGGTCGTCGGTCGCCACACACCAGCTCAGCAGCGCGCTCCAGTCACGAGCCGCGATCGACGCCTGCCGTTCGTCCTCGAACTTCACCCACGCCTCCTGGCCCTTCAGCGTGGCCGGATCGACCAGCCGCCCCTTGATGTAATATCCGGCCGCGCTGGCGGCGATCACGCCGAGCAGGGTGCCGGCGACCAGCGTGACGAGACGGCGTTTCTGGGCGCGCCGGAGTTCGGCGAGTTTCAGTTGGAGTTCGCCGCGCTGGAGTTCGAGCCGCTGTTGCTCGGCTTCGAGTTGTTCCAGGGCCGCCTCGTCCTGGACCGAGGCCTCCTGATCCATGCGAGTGATGAGCCGCTCCTGCGTGAAGACATCCTGTTTCTGCTGCTGCAGGCGGGCCTCCTCCGCGGCGATCTCGGCTCTCAGCGATTCCAGCCGCGCTTGTTCATCGCGTTCCAGGCGCGCCAAATCAGCCGAGCGCCGCAGCATCATGTCGCGGTGCTCCGCCTCCTCGCGTTCGCGGCGTGCGTCGGCCTCGCGCAGCAACGCTTCTTTCTCGCGGGCGAAATCCGCCGTGAGCCGATGCTGCTCGGCGTCGAGTTCCTGGCGGCGCGCCGCAATCGCTGCCCGTTCCTTTTCCAACTGCTCGCGTTGCCGGGCCAGATGCGTTTCGAGCATCCTTCCCTTCTCCTCAAGCTCGGCCGTCAGCGCCGCCTCGCGCCGCGCCATGCTGGCCTGTGTCTCGGCCAGCGCCGCGCGCTCCGCCTGCAAGGCTTCCATGCCTGTCTGGCGCGCCCGCTCCGATTCCGCCGCCAGCGCCGCGCGCTCCGCTTCCAGATCGCGCCGCGCGCGCGCCAGTTCGGCGGCCAGACCGGCTTCGCGCTCCTCGCGCTGTGCCTCGACGCGCCGGCGCTCGCCGACGAGCCGCGCTTCTTCCTCCGCGAGCCGTCGCAGCGAGGCTTCCGTTTCCTCGCGCTGCCGTGCGGCCGACTGGCTGACCTCGGCGCCGGCGGCGCGTTCGGCCGCCAGGCTGGTGCGCTGGCGCTCGAGGTGCTCGCGTTCCTCGGCCAGCCGACGGCGTTCGGCTTCAAGCCCGGCGCGCCGCCGGGAGTCCTCTGCGGCTTGTGCTTCTGTCAGCCGCTCGTGCCGCGCTTCCAGCTCGCGTTCGGCCTGCTCGAATCGCTCGCGCAGGCTCGCGAACTCCTGGTTTTGCGCAAGGAGCCGGCGTTCCAGTTCCGCGCGCTGTCCGGCCAGCGCCTGCCGTTCCGCTTCCAGCGTCTCGAGCTGGCCGCGCAGGGCGCCCTCGGCCTCTTTCTGCCCGCGCGCCCGGCCCTGCTCCAGTTCCTGCTGGAGTTTCTGCAGCCGCTCGCGTTCCTCGCGGAGTTTTTTGAAGCTCTGCTGCTCGCGCAGAAGCGATTGCTCCTCCCTTTCCTTGAGCGAACGCTCGACCTCCTCACGCTGCTGCGCCCAGGCCGTTTCGCGCCGGCGCCGCTCCTCCTCGAACTTCTGAAATTCAAGCTGCGCCCGAAGCTGTATCTCTTGCTCGAGCCGCTCCTGCTCGCGGCGCTTCGCCTCCACTTCCGCCGTCCTCGCTTCCAGCCCCGCGCGCTCCTCCTCCAGTTTGCGCCGCTCCTGCTCGGCCCGCTGCGCCCGCTCGCGTTCCTGGCGCGCGAATTCGCTCCTGGCCTCCGCCAGGGCCGCCCGCTCTTCTTCGAGCATGGCGCGTGTCGCCTCCAGCACCTCCTGTTGCTTCAGCCGCTCGGCCTCGGTTTCGAGCCGCTGGCGCTGCGCCTCGAGATCCCGCCGCCTGATTTCATAGTCAGCGGAAATGCGGCCCGCGGAACTTCCGCTGCCGCTCCCGGCGGTCCGGCCCTGGCTTCCCGGACGCAGCGAAGATCCCGGCCGCGCGCCCGCCGCGGGCGACCAGCCAGGCACGGTGGCGGCCAGTGACGGTGTGCTCGCCGGTCCGCCGAATCCCATGGGCAGCGGCGGGGGTGTTGCGCCCACCGAGGCATCGCGGGTCACCAGCAAATCTTCCACCAGCTCCGGCGGCGGTTCGTAGATTTCCGGGGCGGGCACAGCTTCCAGCCGGCACAGTTCGCGCAACAACTCGGCGCATGTGGTGTTTCTCTTTTCAGGCGTGAACGGCGGCAGCGTGAATGACTCCAGCAGGTCGTTCGCTTCTGCCCCCACGCCGGGCAGCGAAACAAATCCACCCACCGAACTCGCCTGGCTCCCTCCCGCTCCACCCAGCAGCCGATGGGCCAGGTGCAGGTAGACGCCGAGCAGCGGTTTCGGACCGCCCGTCGAGGCGTCCGGCGGGGCTGCCGGTCCGAGGCTCGGATAGTCCTGGGCCGCCGGACTCAGCCGCAGCGGGTTGATCTTCACCGATACGTTCTTCCACGTCTCCACCGGCCGCCGCAGCGCCCGCGCCCAGGCCGCCGGTTCTTCGCCCCAGTCCGGCGACACCAGCACGATCTGATGCAGGTCGGTTTCCAGTATGGCCAGGCCCCGCGCCGCCGCGAAATCGAGAGCGCTCGCGATCTGCCCGAGGATAGGCGCGGCTTCATTGAGCGCCAATTGGTTGCGCGTTTTGAGCACCGTGAGCAGGCTCGGCCCGCGAGCCCACTCGAAAATGATCTTCGCCCCGTCGTCGGATTTCTCGAACCCGAGCACACCCAGCAGATGCGGATGCGCCAGCGCGCGCAGCGACAGCGCATGCCGGTGAATGCGCCCCACCACCTCCGGCTTTGCCGCCACGTCACCCACCAGATACTTCAACGCCACTGTCTGCCCGCTGTGCGCATCGCGCGCCCGGAATAACTTCCCCGTAGGATCGTTGTCCGCTTCCGCCAGAATCTCGAATGAACTCATCCCGACCACCGAGCCGCTCACGCGCCGCGGCCCGATCGCCAGCCGCGGTCCGTTTCCTGCCGCATACCCCTCCGCCGTCATCACCCGCTGCAACTCGTCCGCCAGCTCCTCGGGCCGCTGGAACCGGTCATCGGGATTCTTCTCGAGCAGCCGGCGCAGCACAGCCAGCGACCCTTCCGACATCACGGGCAGCCGGTCCCACGGCGGCGTCGTGTTCACATGATGAAACATCACCTCGAACTGCGACCCGCTGAACGGCGGCCGTCCGGACAGCATGAACCACAGCGTCACCCCAAGGCTGTACAGATCCGACCGGATGTCGAAATGGTCCTGCTCCAGCAATTGCTCCGGACTCGCAAACGTCGGCGTCCCCACGAATCCGCCCTGGCTCAGCCCGGGATCCCCGGCCGCCGCGGGCGTCTGGTCTCTCGCCAGCCCGAAGTCGATCAGTCTGATCTGCGACGTCCCCTGCACATCGTTGATCAACAGAATGTTCGATGGCTTGATGTCGCGGTGGATCAGATGGCGCGACTCGACCGCCTGCAGCGCGGACGCCGCCTGCAGCGCAAACGTCAGCACATCGCCGGGGTCCAGCGCCCCATGCTCATCGACGTATTCCTGCACGCTTGGCCCGTCGCAGAACTCCATCGCATAAAACACCCCTTGCGGCGAATCCCCGAGATAGAATACGTCCGCCACATGCGGGTGCTTGATCTTCGCCATGTTCTGCGCCTCTTGCAGAAACCGTTGCCGCGCCTCCGGCCGCCCCGCCAGCGCCGGAGCGATCACCTTCACCACCGCCAGCGACAACAGATTCCGGTCAAACGCCTTGTACGTCAGCCCCATCGCCCCCTTCCCCAGCACATGCGGCGACCCATCGGGCCGAGTCAATACTTCAAAATGCTGGAATCGAAGTGCCTGAGCCATGCGCTGATGCCGGCGCCGCCGCGCCACCCCCGCACACTGCACACATCCCCACGCCGCGAAAGTCCGCAGTTGCTCCGCCGATCAGTCCCCCCCGATCCGGGGCGCCCAGTCCGACCCGCGGCGTCAAGACATCCCTGCCACCACAGGCAGAACACATTCCGCTCCATCGAGTCCCTGTGCTTCCGTTCGTCCTTGCCTCTGCCCATGAACAGAATAACGCGACAGGATCTCGGCCGTTGGCGGCATCGGCGCCGCGAACCACGCGCACGAGCGGCGACATCAGCAGGAAACAGGACAGGGGAATCGATCCAATCTGGAGAACCGCATCGTTGTGGGGTTTGGGTGGCCGTGTGTCATCCTCGCCGAGGCTGAATCCCGATGGTGGCCGGCAGTGGATCAAAGGCAAATCGCCAATGGCATAGGGGTGTTGAGGTCGGCAAGCGACACAAAGGGACGTCCTCAGGAGATTTGAGGTCCCGGGCAGGGCGGCGCGTTCCGCCCGCCGTATCCGGCGTCTCGCCGGATACATCGCGCGTCTCGCGCCGTGTTTCGCGCACACGTGTGCCGTTCCAGGGAGCGGGACGCCCGTTGGGCGCGCAGGCCGGAGGCCAGCGTCACGGCCAGCCTTTTGGAGGCATCGGGGCGCGTGACGAACCGGGAGTCATCGCTGGACAAAAAAGGGCTCCTCTGCGATTTTTGCCAGGTGATGTGCTTTTTGGTCTCAAATGAACACACTTCCTGCAGCATGCATTCCGCGGCTCCGGCACATTGTTTTGTGCATCCTGGGAGTTTGTTTTCTTCTAATGGCCCTCGCGTTTCTTCCTGATACTCCCAAAGCGCCATCACCGCCTTCTCTGTCCACTCACAAGGACACTCTGTCAATTGAAGTGCGCGGAGCGCACTATCATGACAGAGAAAAGTGGACCATTGGTTTGTTTGATGGCCGTCTGACGGGTCGTGATGCCAGGACGCGGTCTTTTGTGGATTATTGGTATTTTACACTCAGCGTGACCGACTCGGAATCCATCGTCGATGTCGAGATTCGGCGCCTCCTCCTGATCAGCGTGAAAGGTGAGCAGGTGGATCAGTGGACCCTGGACAAGAAGCGCATCGTGCTCACCGGATCAGTGGAACATCTCGATGAGGCTTTTGACGATGGCAGAATTCGAGCGCGATTCTCACTTGTGGGCAACACCATAGCCGCTCCACAGAAATCGTGGTAATGGGCAGCGACGAGTCACAACGGCCATGCCATTGCGTGACGTTCCGGTGTCATACGCCACGCTGTCGGGCAAGAGCGAAGTCAAGTCTCACGGGGCGAGAGCGCCTTTCCAGAGGCGGCAATCGGCGGCGTAGAAGGTATCGGAGATGTTGTACCATTTCGGGCTGGAGTTTTTCCAGCCCATGTTGCATTTGACATAGCGGTAATGCACTTTTTGGCCGCCGAACAACTCGACGGTTTTGCGGTGATAGCCGTAGGCGAGGACGTAGTGCCAGAAGTAGCCGAGGCCGGTGACGGCGGGATAGCCTTTTTTGACGGCCTCGGCGCTGCGCAGGGCGCCGGCGTCCGGCCAGGTGCCTGTGATGGCATTGATATTCCACTGGCGGCCGATGAGCTGGGTGAGGGCCGGGAAGAAGGTATAGCCTTTGAAGCCGTCGGTCATGTCAGTCGGCCAGGTGGCGCCGTCGTTGCCGAACGGATTGCAGATGACATCGCACAGATCATGCAGGGTGTGATAGACAGGGATGACTTTGGAGCGATTCGAGGCGTTGCCCAGGTCTGGCGGGGCTTTGCCGTTGCCATTGAAGGCATGCTCGACGCCCCGGTTGCGCTCGAACCACGCGAAGAGCATCGCCCAGGCGGTCGGGCCGCAGCCGACGAGGTTGCACCAGTTCGAGTGCGTGAGCTGGTGGTATTTCGGCTGTGCTCCCCAGTCGGCGGCATACCAGTAATTGTGTGTGACATCGCCGAAGGCGCGGGGACGGATGCCCGCCGCGACATTGACGAGGAAAACGAACTCCTGCCCGCGGTGGCGCACATGAAGCGTGCCGTCGCCCGGTTTTTCGCCTGTGAGCAGCAGGCCGCCGCGCGGATCGGCGGTGATGCCGAGGATGCCCTCATCATCGCTGACAAAGGAGAACTCCGGGAGCGGGGTGGCCGGCAGTGTGTCGAGCAAGCGAACCGTCTGCCTGAGGGCGACGTTCACGCCATCGGGGGAGCGTCCTCTTTCGACATCCCATTGCAGTTTGGCGCGAGCTTTCCGGATCTCGCGGATCTGCTGGTAGAGGGGGTTGGCGGCGAAGTCGGCTTTGAATTCGAGATAGTTGCGATAATGATCTGTTTTGAGTTCCGGCACGGCGCGCGGGAATTCGTCCAGTCCGGTGTCACTGTCACCGCGCCATTGCAGGCCGTCGAGCGCGAACACATTGGGATCGAGCTTGAACGGGGTGGCGCCGTCGGTGGCGAGCAACTCGCCTTTTTCGTCCTCGGCGGCGAAAAATGTGGGGCCGTAGCGCACGACCTGGATGCGTCCGGTTTTGGCCAGCCGGGCCAGGCGTTCGTGGGGTGTCGGGCCTTCGGTGGCGAATTCGGCGACCGGGAAGTCGTCATCGGTCGTGGAAAGCAGGAGATAACCGGCATCGGCGAGCCCCGCCTCTTCCGGGTCCGTCAAGACCGGTCCGCCGGGAGGCGGCGCGGAGGGGAGAGCGGGCAGAAGCACCTTGAACTCGAAGAAGCCCGGTTTGACGGAACCGTCGGCGGAGGCGACGAGATGCGGATAAACGCGAGGGCCGATCCGGGCGCCTTCCGGCCACCCTTCGGGATCGACCTGCTCCTCGGTCTCACCTATGTAGTTCTTCAGGAACGAATCGGCGCGATCGCGGAATTCGACCGGCACCTCGGAGAGAGGAATGGAATCGCCGATGCCCACGGACGGGCCGAGGTCGATGAGCGTCCGGTAGAATTCATTCGGCTGGTCGGCCGGCAGGCGCGGATTGCCGTTGGGATCGCGGGGGATGGCGTTGAGGTCGAGGGGCGTCCAGGGACCGGACAGTGTGGGCGCTTTTTCGATGCGCAGCGTGACCCACTGGTTCGCGGAGGCAGGGAGCGGCAGGAGAGACATGAGAGGCAGGAAGGCGAACCACGCGAGAGCAGGAAGGCGGCGGGTGTGATGGCGGATGGATTTCATGGCGGGATGTGGCTTGCTGGATGTGGAGACGCGGGCGGGCCCATGGGGTTTCGAAATCATGGGTTTCATAGAGGTATTCCCGATCTCTCGGCGGTTGTGCGAGGTCGAGCGAGAAAATCTTGAGAGGCTCACGGTTCACGGTTC
>CAZYHO010000170.1:0-9126 GCA_964647495.1 uncultured Akkermansia sp.
CCCCTCGTACATCCAACAAGCGTCCGCGGATCGACCGCGGGGTGGTCTTGCGCACATGGCTTCGCGGCCTCGCGGCCTGGCCTGAGGTTCCGGCTTACCGCCGGGACTCCAGCTGAAAAGCTGTGCCCGCCCCCCGCAGAGGGACAGGTCCACTGCGGCGGATCCAACCACAGAGGGACAGTCAAACTATGTGGAGCCCCCGCCGCCCCCCGCTCCCTCGAATCAGGGGGGCACCCAACTCTGGACGGCCCGCTCCCCGCGCCCGCCAAGCCACCTGCCGCCGGATCCGCGATCCTCGCCACCCGGGGCGAACCGATGCGAGAAGGGCGAACCGATGGAAGACACCCACTCTTGGCTGAGCCAGGTCGTCGTTCCGGCCAAGTGTTTTGCGTTCTCTTCCCCAATGGATTCCCGGATGGTTGCCGGCGTGGATCCAGGAGAAGAGTGGGTGTCTGCCATTCTCTTGGATTCTCTGCCATTCTCTTGGATTCCCGGATCATTCTGTTCCGACTGATCGATTGCAAGGTTCTGGTCGTATGGTTGGTTTATGGGCATTATGAATATCCTCATCACGGGCGGAGCGGGTTTTATTGGGTCGAATCTTGTGCATTACCTGCTGGGGCCGGCGCAGTCCGAGACCGGGCAGGTGATCGGGCGCGTGGTGAATCTGGACAAGCTGACCTATGCCGGGAACCGGGAGAACCTTGATCCGGTGGCGGCTGATGCGCGCCATGTTTTTGTGCACGGCGACATCCTCGACTCCGCGCTGGTCAAACGCCTGCTCGCCGAGCACGCCATCGATGCGGTGATGCACCTGGCGGCGGAATCGCACGTCGACCGCTCGATCGACGCGCCCGAGGACTTCATCCAGACGAATTTCGTCGGCACGTTCCGGCTGCTCGAAGCCGCGCGGCAGCATGAGCGGGAGCATCCCGGGTTCAGGTTCCTGCATGTCTCGACGGACGAGGTGTTTGGCACGTTGAGGCCGGAGGATCCCGCCTTCTCGGAGACCACGCCCTACGCTCCGAACAGCGCCTACTCCGCGAGCAAAGCCGGCAGCGATTTCCTGGCGCGCGCCTATCACCACACCTACGGCCTGGACGTCGTCACCACCAACTGTTCGAACAATTACGGACCGTATCAGTTTCCGGAAAAACTCGTCCCGCTCATGATCCGCAAAATCAGCCGCGGCGAGGCGCTGCCGGTCTACGGCGACGGCCAGCAGATCCGGGACTGGCTCTACGTCGAGGACCATTGCCGCGGCCTGTTCCTCGCCCTGCTCAAAGGCCGCTCCGGCGAAACCTATTGCATCGGCGGCCGTTCCGAGAAACCGAACCTCGAAGTCGTCCACACCCTCGTCTCGCTCGTCAGCGCCAAACTCCCGCCAGACAAGCGAAAGTCGCCGGACAGCCTGATCACGTTTGTCCAGGACCGTCCCGGGCACGACCGCCGCTACGCCATCGATTGCTCCAAGAGCGAACGCGAACTCGGCTGGCGCCCGCAGGAGAATTTCGGCTCAGGCATGGCCCGCACCGTGGATTGGTACTTCGCCCACCAACCCTGGATCGAACGCATCGAGGCCGGCACCTACCGGCAGGAACGACTGGGCGTCGCGGCGTAGGCGTGCCCATTCGTGAAATGCGCGGTCAAGAACGCCGGCGGACCTGAACCACGAATCACGAATGCCTTCAGTACACGGGAGAGTGCGGTGTTTCGTGAGTACTGAACCAGAAGCGCATTCCCGATCGGCCGGGTATCCGCGAGCATCCGCGAAATCCGTGGTCAAAAAGCCAGCCAGCCTTCCGCCGACGAACCTGGCAGCGAATCGCAGCCGGGGGAACCACGGATTGCGCCGATTGACGTGGATTGACGTGGAAGGAATGGCGGGCAGCGGAAGGGCGTCACGCAGCTCCCGTCCGGCCGCCGCCCAGGACGATATCCGCGGTGGCGAGCTGACGGCCGGCGGCGAACGCTTTGCCTTGAGCGCGAATGAGCGAGCCCAGGCGAGCGGTGATTTCGACCTCCATCTCGATCAGTTCGCCGGGAACAGCGGTGTCATGAATCTTGGCGGCGTGCACGGCGGCCAGCCGCAGGTTGTCCAATGGCGGCACCGCGGGATCACATTGCGCCACGACTCCGGCGAGCTGCGCCATCGCCTCGAGCAGGATCACGCCGGGCACGATCGGCGAGCCGGGAAAGTGTCCGGCCAGAAACGCTTCGTCGCCGCGCACACGATACGTGCCCGATCCGGACCGCCCCGGGTCCAGCGCTGTCACCGAGTCCACAAACCGGAATGACGGCCCGTGCGGCAAGGCACTCAAGGCGCCGGCAAGTGGTCGGGGTGAGGGTTCGTCCATGCGCCGCCAACAAAGCATCTTTCCGCACTCAAAGCGAAGCCCGTGCGATCCATGAGCCAGTCCAGGGCGGGGCTGTGCGGAACAATGTCAGGTTGGAGTCCCGCCACTTTTCGCGTCTAATTCTTCAGTGCCGCGAGGTATTCGACCAGATCGACGAGTTGTTGTTCGGTGACCGCCGGGGCGAGCGGCGTCATGAGCGAGACGGTCATCTTTTCACGTTTGGTGATGTTCGATTTCCGGATGCGCGTGTCCAGGCCTCCGACGGCGCGGAGGGTCAGGGCGTTGTCGGTTTCACTCGTGATGAGCCCGGCGAGGGTGGTGCCGTCCCTGGTTTCGACGACCCATCCTTCGTAGCCGAAACTGATGCCCTGGTTGGGGTCGATGATCGACGCGAGCAGGCCTTCCTTCGGCAATTTGGCGCCGATGCCGGTGAGCGCGGGTCCGAACGCGATGCCCTCGCTGCCGACCTGGTGGCAGTTGGCGCAAAGCAACGCGAAGACGGCGTGGCCGGCGGTGGCGTCTCCCTGGCGTGTTGCCATTTCGGAAATGGGAGGAAGGGCCACGCCTTCCGGGATTTTCACCAGCGTGGCCAGCGCCTGGGTCGCTTGATGGCGGATCGATTCGTCGCGCGACGCTCCGAGCACGCGGGCGGCCTCGACCTGAGCGGGCTCGTCCGGCAGATGGCCGCCCTTGGCCATGGCGAGCAGCGCCTGTTCGCCGCCGCGCGAACGCCCGAGCGCGGTCACGGCCGGCACGCGCCACGCGGCATTGTCGGAGCGCACCGCCTTTTCGAGCAAGGCGATGGCGGGCCGCTGGCCGGTCTGCCCGAGCGCGTCGAACACCTGTGGCGCGCGATCACCGGATTCGCTCAGCAATTCCTCGACGGCGGCCAGTTCGCCCCAGGCAACGAGCTGGCGGATCGCCTGGACGCCGGTTTTCTGGCCGGGCGAGTTCCGTGCGTGGCGGATGAGGACGGGCGTCTGGTCGCGCAGGTTGAAGCGGCTGACGTAATCGAAGTACGTGTCGTTGCCGTCGTGGGCGGCCAGGAACCGGTCGAGTGCCGCCTTCAAGCCGGCGGGTGCTTCAGCGGCGTTAAAGGCGGGCAATTTCCCGATGACGACCGCCATCAACTCGTCCGCTCCCTCACGCTGGTCCAATGTGGCCGCAAGCTCCTGAAGCGCCGCCACCCTGGGCTCCTCCGCCTGGAAATCGAGCGCCCGAAGATACCGCAGGGCCTCCCCGGCCGTCGTCTCCGAGGCCATGACGAGTTGGGCGTTGAGACGGGCCGAGCGGCCACCGCGGCTGCGCCAGACGATGTCGCGCGCGGCGGCGGAACCGGCCACTTTTTCCTCGCCTCCGAGGCGCGTGAGCCAGGCATCGAGAAACGAATCCCATTGCCGGTCGGCGGCGATGCCGAGCGCCTCGAGGTACCAGCGGTCCAGGCCGTCGTGCCGCACGGCCAGCTCGGCCCAGAGCCCTGCCGCCTCGGCGGCGGTCAGGTGGCGAAGCGCGATCGCGCATTCGCGGCGGACATGGGCACTCGGGTCGTTGACGAGACGCGCGACGACGGGGAGGACGTCCTGTTGCATGCGCCGGGCCAGCCGCAGCCCGGTCACACGGATGTCGGGATCGGCGTCGGCCACCGCGGCGTCCACGTATTTCGCGGCGTCAAGCTGCCCGAGCAGCCAGAGCGCGCGGGCTCGGAACCGCGGGTTCGCATCGCGCCAGAGCGCGGTGAGCGCGGGTTCGGCCTGCGCTCCGAATTCCCGCAGCGCGGTGTACGCGAGATAGCGCGTGCTGAGAGCGGGCGATTTCAGCGCCTCCGCCGCGCCTTCGGGCGTGGTGAGATCAAGCTTCGGCGTCTGCAGGACCGCTCCCTTGGGCGCGACGCGGAAAATGCGGCCGCGTTCGAGGTCGCCCATCGCGTGACCGCCGACGCCGGGATCATACCAGTCCGCCACGACGAGCGAACCATCCGGCGCCGCCACCACATCGGACGGCCGAAACCATTTGTCCTCCGTGCCCTCGAGGATGTTTTCGATGCGGGCCGACCATCCCGCGCCGGCGAGTTCGACCGGGTAAGCGCGTACGATGTTCGGCCCCGCATCGCAATGGATGACCTGGTTCCGGAAAGCGGCCGGCAGCAGCGACCCTTCGTACACCATGATGCCGGTCGGCGATCCGGCGCCCGTCAGCAGCAGGTTCGGCACCACGCCCGGATCGTTGAGATGCCAGTGCCGGCTTGGGATGTCGGGCTCCCAATTCGTCCGCTCCTCGCCCCATCCGGCGCCCGTGAACTCATCCCTGAAACCATAGTTGCCGAACTCCATCACAAAGTTGATCCGCACGGCGCGGTTCCCGTCGTCGTCGTTGTCGCTCTGCCAGAGCGTTCCGAAACTGTCCACCGTCACTTCCCAATTGTTGCGGAAATTCCAGCCGAGCGTCTCGACGCGGCTGCCGTCCGGCTCGCATCGGAAGACAAGCCCCTGCTGGTACGGCTTGCGGTGTGGCTCGATCACGTTGCCGGCCAGGTCGGTGATCGGGTTTCCGTCGCGGTCGCGGATCAGGCCGCCGTCGTTCCCCACGTTAAAATACAGCCGGCCGTCCGGACCGAACATCACCTGGTGCACACCGTGGTCGTGCTGCGGCCCGCCGACGCCGGTGAAAAGTTTTTCGTGCACGTCCGCGCGATCGTCGCCGTCCGTGTCGATCAACCGGTGGATCACGCCCGAGGCCGACACGAGCACCGTATTTCCAAGCACACAGACGCCATGCGGCGAATCGATCTCGCGGCTCTGGAAAAACACGCGAGCGTCATCCGCCTTGCCGTCGCCATCCGTGTCCTCCAGGATCAGGATGCGGTCGCCCTCCGGCCGCTTGCCGTTGTGGCCGCGGTAATTCACGATTTCCGCCACCCACACCCGCCCCCGCGCATCGACATCGATCGCGGACGGACTGAGCACCATCGGCTCGTGGGCAAACAGGACCGCCTCCAGCCCGTCGGCCACCGTCAGCCCGTCCAGCGCGTCCTCCGGCTCGCGCGAGCCGCCGCGCCGGTCGCCCGGCGCCAACCGGGGCCGCTCGGTGTAGAGGGCAAAGTGCACGCTCGCTCCGCCCTGCGAGGAGCCGCCCTCGTCGAGCGCGCCGCGAGCCGCGAAGGCATTCGTGCCGTCCGGCAGATCGTACTCGATGATCGACACCGCATGCGCCGAGATCCCGCGGACCGCCTGCCCCGCGACGCGCAATGGACCGCCTTCCGAATTGAGATCGATGTTCACCGCCCCCCAATCCGTCGCCGCCCTCACCCACTTCAACTCGGCCAGCCGTTTCTCGCCGAATGTCCCGCGCACAACCGGATCCACCCACACCGCCCAGTCGGCCGCATACCCGTTCCCGCCATCGGTCGCCACCAGAAACAGCTTTTTTGTCCCGGGGGGAATCGCCGCCTCGATCGCCACCGCGTGCCCCGGCGTGTCCACGTCTACCAATTGGGTCCTGTATATCGGCTGTGACTGCGCGGCGGCGACGAGCGTCGCCGCATGAATGGCGAGAACCGCCGGCACGATGAACGCGGGCCGGGCGACTGGCAGGATGACGGGTTTCATGAAGCTCCAAGGCTACCCCACATCAGCCCCATCAGGCAATCAGTCTCTTCTCGGCGTACGAGGAGGAGATCTTGGGCTGCCGCCTCCGGTTCGAGTATCCGACCTGCAAACTCATGGACCTGGACGTGAAACGAAGGACATCCTGGAGGCGCGTGGAGTTTCCCGGGATCACGCCCGGAGTTACGGGGCGACATTGCCGGAGAAACGATTGGCTTTGATGACAATATCGGCGGTGTCGGCACCCTGCCTGACGGCGGGCCGCGGAGCGCCGCTGCGGGTGTCGGTGAAGGTATTGTCGCGAATGGAAATGTGGCGCGTCGGCCCCTGGATATCGATGACAGGAGCGCCTTCGGGGGCGTTGTCGGCGAAAGTGTTCTGGTGAATGCGGTTGCGGTGGCCGGCGAAAGCGGGACCGGGCTCGGGGCGGAAGAGCAACGCTGTCTCGATGCTGCCGGCGATGTGGTTGTGGGCTATGAGGTTGTCGGTGTCGCGATGGCCGATGGAAACGCCGACGCGGTTGTCGAGAAGGCGGTTGTGCTCGGCGACGCCGTGTTTGACGCCCCAACAGAAGAACAAACCGATGCGGTTGCCGCGCAGGATATTGCCGCGAATGACCGGGCGCTGGGATCCGGAGCCCGGATGCAGGCCGAGGCCCGAGTGGTTTTCGCTGATACAGTTTTCGACGACGACGTCGTGGCAGACCTGCCAGCTTATGCCGTCGCCGTTGTAGTTGCGGGCCGTCACGCCGCGAACGGTGATGCGGTTGCAGTCCTGAAGGAAAAGGCAACCGGCGTAGTTGCCGTCGAGTTCATCGTTGTGGGCGCGGTTTCCGTCGAGAACCAGATCCTCGATGAGCCCATCCTCGATGTGTTCGCCGCTGAGGATGGGAAAGAGCGTGGCCGCGGAAGCGCCGTGCATCAGCCAGAGATTCTCTCGCAGCGGACGGTCCAGCTTGAACCGCCCCTCCGAGCGGGCGACGAGCGTGCGCTTGAGGACCACGGTGGCGCCGTTCGCGCGGTTGCGGGCGCGCAGGCAAACGCCGTCGCCAAGGCGAAAACCGTCCGGATTCTCCACGGTGATCTCCTGGTCGTACCAATCGCTGTCCGCGGCCAGAGGGGAGGCAACCGATGGCTCTTTCACGAGCACCGTCTCCGCGCCGCGGCCGCGCAGATGGACACGCGATTGAAGAAATACCGAGTTGCGGAGCCTGTACGTGCCGGGGAGCACTTGCACGGTGCCGCCTCCCAGCCGGTGCACGTAGTCGATCGCCGCCTGCAAGGCACGGTGGTCGGCCCCGACAATGTCGGCGTCGCGCGGGCCGACGGTCACCGTGAGGCGTTCCGCCCAGGCGGGTTCGGCCACGCGATCGCCGCTCGTCTGGCGCGGCGGCGGCGGCTCGGGAGCGTCGGACACGTCGGACACGTCGGACACGTCGGACGAGTCAGACGAGTCAGGCGCCTCGTTCGCTGAAAGTGAAACGCTCAGACAAAGCGCCACAACAACGGCAGCGGCAGCGCCGCCCTGAAACACCCTTGAAAGATGGCGGATCATGGCGCGGTTCCCTCGTTTCCCTGACGCACCCAGGCCTGATTGAAGGCGGCATGCTTGATTGTTTTGGCCATCGGCCGGCCTTCGGCATCCAGCGGCGCGTCTTTTTCCAGATGGTGGCTGTAAGTGGCGTGAAGCGTGCCATCCCGGGCTTCGATCAGACTCGGATAGTGAAAGCGCGCGTCGCCGGGCGGCGCGGATTCGAGGTGGCGTTTCCATTTCCATGTGCGCCCTTCGTCGTCGGAAATCTGCACGGCGAGGCGGTGGCGGCCCTGCTCGGTGTCGTTGCCGATCAGCGCCCAGCGACCGTCGCGCAGGTTGATGATCTCCGCGCCGGATCCGGGATTGGGAAGGTCGCTGTCGGTGACCGGCGACCATGTTTCGCCGCCATCGCGCGACTCGCTTTGGTGCAGGCGTTTGGGCGGCGGGCCGTTGTCGCGCATGAGGGCGTAGAGCGATCCGTCACGGCGGCGCACGAGACTCGGCTGGATATTGCCGTGGCCGGCAAGCGGCGTGCTCGTGCGCCAGGTCCGCCCCCAGTCGTCGGTCAACGCCATGAGCGAGAAGGAAAACCCGTCGGAATACAGCGGCACGACAAGGCGTTTGCCGTCGAGCACTATCGGATGCGCCCGCGTGAACCAGCCGATGCGCCGCGTGAGTTTGTCCGCCGCCTGCGCCGTGAGCGAGTCCAGCCATGCCTCCGCCTTTCCCGCCAGGTCGTCGCCCAGGGCCGCCCGGTCGAGAGCCGCCCGCGTCCGGCGCACAAACTCGCCAACCGCCTCCTCGAAGTCCGGTCGCGGCGTGACATGCAGCACCTCGCTCACCTCCCACCTCGGCGGCCCATCGGCACTGTAGTTCGAGGAAATCCGGTACTTCATCAGCGCCGACTCCCAGGTGTTCGCCAGAATCGTCGGCCAGAGCAGCCAAAGCCGCTCCTGCGGATCCACGAGCAGGCAGCAATTCGTGTCCGGATAGCCGGGTGTGTCCGCCATTGTGAAGCGCGGGCTCCACACGGTGTCGCCCTGTCGCAGGCGGGCGCCCTCGATCCTCACGTCGTCGGCCGTCCGCTCGCCGGATCCATGAAACCAGCAGGCAATGAGGTCGCCGTTGGGAGCCTCCACCACACAAGATCCGTGATTGTGCCAATGCTCCGGCTCAAAAAGCAGCGCGGCACGATGAAAGGGCGCCTCCTCCGCCCTCGCAAACGCCCCGCCGAACGCCAGCACCCCGAACACCACTCCGCCCACCGCCACCCACAGGCGGACAGCAACCACCATCCCCCGAAGCCAGCCGGCAACGGCACAATGCGGCCCAGAAATCCACATGCCGCCAGCTTGCGAAACCCCAGGCTTCGCCGCAAGACGATTCGCACCCTGAACGGGGAGCAACTCTCCCACAGGGCGACAGACGATTTATCAATCAAGCGAACGGCATTGGGCTGAATCTGCGGCTTTTCCTTACCTGAGTAGGGTGTAGTCCGGGTATTGCCTTTCCGGATTCCGGCCTCCCGAATCCCGGGTGTATCGGGTACACTGAGCGGACATTCGCGCCGCGTTTTTTGTCTGAGCCAATCATTCTTCCGCCATGAGTCTCGCCTTGTTCCCTGCGTCTCACAC
>CAZYHO010000171.1:0-9100 GCA_964647495.1 uncultured Akkermansia sp.
CGGCACCGCCCTGCGCGAAGCGGAAGCCGCGCAGCGCATGTTCGTCATCACGGGCGACGAAACGCACGGAGCCGTGCTGGCCGGCGTGCGCGATTCGATGCCCGGCAGGTGGCGTGGGCTGCAAGTCGCGGCGAATGCCGTGCCCGGCCTGATGCCTGATCTGGTCGAAATCCGATCGGCCTCGGAGGCGGCGCTCGCTTCGCTGGAGGGCACCGCGGCGGTCCGCAGAAACAACGGCCGCGAAGCCGCGGTCCGCCGCGTCGAAACCGGTCAAAGCGATCAACAACTGGTCGCCGTGCACATGCAATTGGAAGCGCTCACCGAGCAACTCGAGCAGCGCACCGAGGAAGAGACGCGGTCGCTCGCCAAAGCCGAGGCGCGCGGCCGGGCCGCCAGCGTGGGCGCCGGCCTGGTGGCGCTCGGTCTCGGGACACTGGGTGTCTGGCAATGGTGGCGGTCGCTCGGCCATTTCCGCCGCGAACTCGAACTCGCCGCGGAAAAAACACGCGCCGAACAAATGGCCCGCGACAAAGGCGACTTCCTCGCCGCCATGAGCCACGAGGTGCGCACCCCGCTCAACACCATCCTCGGCATGAGCGAGCAGTTGCTCAACTCCCTGCCCGCCGGCCCGCTCGAGGAAAAGGCCGAGGCCGTGCAGACCGCGGCCCAGACGATGCTCAGGCTGGTCAACGACCTGCTCGATCTCTCGCGCCTCGAGGCCGGCCACCTCGAACTCATTCATTCCGCCATCGACATCTCCGAGGAGCTTGACTGGCTGCGCCGGCTGCTCGGGCCGCAGGCCGAAGCGGCCGGCATCAACCTGGAATCGGGCGCGGCGCCGGATCTCCCGCCGGCACTCTGGCTCGACCAGGGCCGCTTCCGCCAGATCCTGCTCAACCTGGTGGCCAACGGCATCAAGTTCACGCCGCGCGGCGGCAATGTGCGCGTCAGGCTGGAACGGGCCGAGAGCACGCAGGGGCCGGATCTGGTGCTTGAGGTCAAGGACACGGGAGTTGGCATCCCGCCCGAGCATCACTCCACTGTCTTTCAGCCGTACGTGCAGGGACTGGGACGCCGCGCCGGCCGCCCTGAACACGGCACCGGCCTCGGCCTCGCCATCGTCCGGCAGCTCGTCGGCCTCATGGGCGGCTCGATCAGCCTGCAAAGCCGCTCGGGCGCCGGCGCCACGTTCCGCGTCCTTCTCCCGCTGCGCGAACCGCCCGCCGGCTTGGCGCCAGGCCCCGCACCGGCGCCGCTGACACGTGAGCCGGCGCTCGTGCCGGCCACCTCACCGTCCGTGCATGCCGATCCCCCGCCACGTTTGTCCGCCGATGCGGCCGCCTCGCTGCGCCGGATTCTCGAGAGCCACTATCCGCCCGCCGCCGCGACTCACAGCACCGCCGACGTCAAACGACTCGCCGACGCCCTTTCCACGCTCTCCGCCACCACCGGGTGCCTCTCGCTGGCCGAGGAAGCGGCCCGCCTCGAGGCCGCCTCGAATTCCTTCGCGCTGGCAGAACTTTCCTCGGCACTCGACAGTCTCCCGCTCCGCCTCACCCGCCTTCTACCGGCCTGAAAACCTCTTGCTCCGATGCCTGGATGAAACCGGCCGCTCCATCCGCCAGTCCAGCCGCTCCGCGCTCCCGCGGATGCATCCTCGTCGTCGATGACCAGCCGGCGAATATCCAGACGGTCGGCACAATGCTCCTCGCCGAGGGGTATGACGTGATGAGCGCCACCAGCGCGGAACAGGCGCTCCAGCGGCTCCGCGCGCGCCGGCCTGACCTCCTCCTGCTCGACATGATGATGCCGGGCACAAGCGGCCTCGACCTCTGCCGCGTCATCGCCGCCAAGCCGTCACTGGCCGATGTGCCCGTCATTTTCCTTTCCGCCGCGGATGAAGTCGGCCTCATCACGGCGGCCTTCGACGCCGGCGCCGTCGACTACGTCACCAAACCGTTCCGCCGCCGCGAACTGCTCGGCCGCATCCGCACGCACGTCGCGCTCAAGGCGGCCCGCGACGAGATGAAACGCCTCGCCGAGGAAAAGGACGAACTCCTCAACCTCATGGCGCACGACCTCAAGAACGGACTGGCCGCCATCCGCATGCACGCCGAGTTCCTCGCGCGCCAGACGCCCGGCCTGCCGCCCGAAGTGCGCCAATCCGCGGACACCATGGCCCAGGAGGCCGGCCGCCTCTCCGATTGCATCGGCGACCTGCTCGCCAATCAGGCCGCTGGCCCCCGCTCGCTGCGCCTCGTCCCGCTCGACGCCGCCGCCATCGCCCGCGAGGCGGTCGAGGCCCACCGGCCACTCGCCAGCGCCAAGAACCAGTCGCTTGTCTTCGATGATGGCGGCACACGATCCTGGCCCGCCGTCGCCGATTCATCCGCGCTCCGCCAGGTGCTCGACAACCTGCTGTCCAACGCGATCAAGTTCTCCCCGCTCGGCTCTCCGGTCTGGGTCGAACTTGTTCCCGCCGGATCGGGAAGCCGTTCCGGCGGTCCGGGCATTCGCGTGCGCGACGCCGGCCCCGGCTTTACCCAGGAAGACCAGCAGCATGTATTCCGGCGGTTCGGCAGGCTTTCGGCCCGCCCGACCGGCGGCGAGTCCAGCACGGGCCTCGGCCTCAGCATCGTCAAAAAACTCACCGAACGCATGGGGGGCGCCGTCGAACTCCAGACCGAACCCGGCGCCGGCACCGCGTTCACCATCTGGCTCCCCGCCATCGCAGGCGACGCGCCACGATGATTGCCCCGATCATGAGCAGGCGGCGCTCCTGGTTGCGGCGCTCCGCAGGAAAACACGACCCTTCAAAGCTTGCTCATGATCGGGGTGATTGCATTCGACGGTAATCGTTTCCATGATGGCGCTCGCAGCATATGGCGAATGTCGATTCAACACGGCCGCTCAGCGGCGTCATTCCCCCACTGGTGTCTCCACTGGCGGGCGCCGATGAACTGGATGCCGGGAGCCTGGAGCGATTGATCGGCCATGTTCTGGACGGCGGTGTGGACGCCTTGTTTCTGCTGGGAAGCACGGGTGAGGGACCGAGCCTGAGCGGGCGGCTGCGGCGGGAAATCGTCACGCGTGGATGCGCGCTGGCGGGCGGCCGTGTGCCGGTGCTCGTCGGCATCAGTGATACGGCGCCCGAGGAAAGCGTGGCCCTGGCGCGGCATGCGGCCGAGTCCGGCGCCGCGGCCGTGGTGGCAACGACGCCTTATTATTTCCCGCCTGAACAATCCGATCTGGTCGCCTACTTCCGCGCGCTCGCGGCCGCCGCCCCGCTGCCGCTGTATCTCTACAACATGCCCGCGCTCGCGCACGCCGTGATCGCGCCGGAGACCGTGCGGCAGTTGATGGACGAGCCGCGCATCGCGGGCATCAAGGACAGCTCGGGCGATCTCGAGTATTTCACGCAACTGGCCGCGATGGCACACTTGAGGCCCGGGTGGTCGGTTTTCATGGGACGCGAAGATCTGGGCGTGGCCGCGGCACGGCTCGGCGGTCACGGCGTGGTGCCGGGCGGCGCCAACCTCGTGCCTCGCCTGCACGCCGATGCCTGGGCGGCTGTCGTGGCCGGCGACTGGCCGCGCGCGGACGAACACCAGGCGCTCATCAACCGCATCGGCCAGGCCATTTTCACCATGGGCGGCGCCGGCGTCGGATTCATCCAGGGACTCAAGGCCGCGCTCTCGATCTCGGGACTGTGCCCCGATCGAATGGCCCCGCCCTTCGCTCCGCTCCAGGACACCGACCGCTCCGAAATCGCCCGCCGCCTCCACTCCCTCAACCTCTGACCTCTGACTTCTGACTACTGACCTCCGAAAAAATGTCCACTTCCCCGATCCAACTCATCGCCAGCGGCGATCTTCGACTTTCAGCGAACCAGGTGTGCTGGCCGGCGCAGCAGGCGATGGAGGCGGCGTTGAAGCGGGCTATCGAAGATGAAGGGCGGCGTGCAGTGCGCGCGCATCCGTTCAAGAAGAAAGAAGGGCATGGGTTTATCGCTTCGCAGCGGGAAGGGATGGAGGTGTTTCGCGGGATCGATCCGGAGGCGCCGCTGATCGTGGCAGAGGCGGTGTGGCAGTATTCGCATCATGTGCTGGCCGGGCTGACGACTCACCACGGGCCGATCCTGACTGTCGCGAACTGGAGCGGCCAGTGGCCTGGCCTCGTCGGCATGCTGAACCTCAACGGCTCGCTGACGAAAGCCGGCGTGCGCTACTCGACCCTGTGGAGCGTGGATTTCAGTGACACGTTTTTCCGTGGCGGGTTGCGCCGGTGGCTGCGCAGTGGCCGCGTCACGCATGACACGTCGCACGTCCGTCCGCTGGCGGATGTGAAGATGCCGGCGCGGCCGGCGCGCCTGGGCGAGCGGCTGGCGCGCGAATTGAAGCGCGACAAGGCGATTCTCGGCGTGTTCGACGAGGGATGCATGGGCATGTTCAACGCCATCATCCCGGACCACGCGCTCCATGCCTGCGGCGTCTTCAAGGAGCGCCTCAGCCAGTCCGCGCTCTACCACGAAACACGGCAGGTCACGCGCGCCGATGCGGACGAGGTGCGCGCGTGGCTCGAGCGCAAAGGCATGACGTTTCACACCGGCCCGAAACACGCCACCGACCTCACCGACGCGCAGATCCGCCTGCAATGCCAGATGTACGTGGCGGCGGTGCGCCTGGCGGACGACTTCGGGTGCGATGCCATCGGCATCCAGTACCAGCAGGGTCTGAAAGATCTGCTGCCGGCGAGCGACCTGGTCGAGGGCATCCTCAACAATGCAGACCGTCCTCCGGTGCGGTCGCGCGACGGCCGGCGCGTGCTGTTCAAAGGCAGGCCGGTCACGCATTTCAACGAAGTCGACGAATGCGCCGGCCTCGACGGCCTGCTCACGCAGCGGGTCCACGAGGCGCTCGGCCAACCGGTCGAAAACACGCTGCACGATGTGCGCTGGGGCGAGGAGCATGACGGCGAATTCGTCTGGGTGTTTCTCATCAGCGGCGCCGCGCCGCCCGCCCACTTCATCGGCGGCTGGAAAGGCGCGCACGGCTATCGCCAGCCGGCGATGTATTTCCCGAACGGAGGATCCACGGTGCACGGCGTCTCGAAGCCGGGCGAAATCGTGTGGTCGCGCCTCTACGTGCAGGACGAGTCGCTCCACATGGACATCGGCAGAGGCGGCGTGGTCGCCCTGCCCGAGGCCGAAACGCGCCGTCGCCTGGAGGCGACCACGCCGCAATGGCCGATCATGCACGCCCTCACTTACGGCGTCTCGCGCGACCAGCTCATGGCAAAACACCAGGCCAACCACATCCACGTCGCCTACGCGCACGACGCCAAAGCCGCGGACGAATGCCTCCTCGCCAAAGCCGCCTTCGCCCAGGCCCTCGGCATCACCGTCAATGTCTGCGGCCGCTCGAGGCGATGATCTGGACGTTGTTCCCGGCGGCCGCTCAGATCACTTTTCGCCGCGCCCGGAAAACGCTGGTCCTCTTTCACCATCGAAAACCGCGCGCAGCCGGCGGTCGCTACTGCTTTCCGCGCGGCGGATGATCTTCGGAGCCACAAGTTCCCCCAGCCGGCGGCGCTCCCGATGGAAATGTTTCCCACCCGCGGCCGGTTCCGGGCTTTTGCATTCTGGGAGAGACGTGTCAGAATGAGCGCATGGAATTGACCGATGCTCTGGCCCGCGCGTTGTTGCGGGAGAAAGTCGAAATGGCGCGCCGACAGACGCCGGAGGAGCGTATGTGGGACGGACCGCGGTTGTTCGCGGGAGTCTGCGCGCGGATGAAGGACGGGCTGCGCGCCCGTCATCCCGGGACGAGCGACGAAGAGTTGCATGAATTGCTCCGCCTCCAGTTGAACCGCTTGGATACCCTCGGCCTGTGTCCCTCTATGCCGTGCCCCGTGCCCCGTGTACCATAGACGGCCGCAGTCACGCGTGGCGCGTGGCGCGGCGCTTGCGCCAGAACGCAAAGGCCCATGCCAGCACCAGTCCGCTGACAAGGCCGGCGGCAAGCAGGAGGCGTTCACGCCACTTCGCCTTCATTTCCACGATGGGGTTGTTGACGGGATCGAGCGAGACGTGCAGCCGGGCGGCTTTCCACTGGCCGTTTTGTTTGTGCAGCACGGCGGTCCAGAGCGTCTGGTAGTTGAGTTCGGTGCCATTGCCGAGGCGGACGTGCTCGTCGCTTGTGCCGTGGGCCACAGCGGTGTCATCAAAGAAGTCGGTGCTCTCGGGCAGCATCTTGATGCGATAGGTGCTGCCTTCGCCGAGCCTGGCTTTGATGTCGTCGTAGAACTTCTGCATCGCCTCCACGCCGCGCACTTCATCGCCGGTGGCGAAGACGGCGGACATTTCCGGCAGCAGGGCATCGGCCAGGGCGGTGAGATTGCCTTCGTTGATGGCCTGTTCGTAGCGCTCGCCGAGCGCTCGCAGCGCGGCGCGGTCGGCTTCGTGGGGATCGGCGGGAGCCTGCGCGAGGAGGCAGGGGGTAGTCAGGATGAGAAGCAGCAGCGGCAGTTTCATGGTGATGCGCTGTAGGGGAGTGGTGGTTCGGATGAAGCGGCTTCGCGCGGCACCGCGGGCCGCACGCGGCGTGAGGCGGTCCAGCGTGTGAAGGGCGGGCAAAGCGTGAAAGCCTTCAGCACTTCGCCGGCCTCGACCTCCGTGCCGGCGGTGAGCAGTGCATAGCCGCCTATGTGACAGCGGTCGCCGATCTTGATCGCGGCCAGGTGCAGCACGGTGCGGCCGTCCTCCTGCGCGATGACGTGCGCATTCAGCCGCACACCGGCGCCGAAGACGACATGGTCGCCAACGCGCAAAAACGAGCGGTCGAGAATGCGCAGCCCCGGCGCCCAGAAAGTGAGCCGTCCGATCTGCGCACCCCACAGCCGCAGCCACATCGAATAAAACCCGGGCACGAGCCGCAGCACTTCCTCCAGCAGCGGCAGGCGGCAGAAAATCATCTGACACTGCGCCGTGGCCCACCATGTCAGGAATTCCGGCGACCCCGCGGCGTGCGTGCCGTCTTTCACCGGGCGCAGCAGCAGCACGAGCCGCGCGGTCAGCGGCGGCCCAAGGTAGAGCAGCGCCAGGGCCGCGGTGAATTTCCAGTCCGGCAGCAGCAGCCACACCGTCACCACCGCCGCCGCGTGGAGCAGCGGGAGGAAATTCAGCGCGAGCATGGCCAGTTGCGTGCGCCGCGGCCATGCGGCGGGATCAGCGGATGATGCGTCCGGCATAGCGGTTTTCGACACGTTCGTGAGTAAGGCGCGGCCCGCGCCACATGCGCAGCCATGCGGGCAGGATGCGCGCGCGGGATTCGTGCGGGCCGCTTTCCAGATGCGGCAGGTGAATCCACGGGACGGTGGGATGCTCGTGATGCCGGCGGTGCCAGTTGTGGTGCAGCCACAGGGCGTCGAGCCAGCGCCAGGTGCGCAGGTTGCACGCGCCTTTCAAGACATCGCGTTCCGTGCCGAAGTGATGCACATACTGCATGGCCGACCAGAGCACGCCGAATCCCGCCAGCGTGACGGCCCAGTGGAGCAGCGGGATTTTCCACCAGAAAATGAGGGCCGCATGGAGCAGCACCACCGCGAGCGATTCCGCCCACACCAGTGGCAGAAAGCGTGTATTCAGCGATTCCAGCAGCGCCTCCGTGGGACGGTCGGCCTTGAAACGCCGGGGCCGCAGCAGCCACGGGCAGACAAGCACGAGCCCGTTACTGAGAACGATGACGCACCAGAAGAATCCGGTGAGGATGCCGTAAAGCTGCAGCCGCTTCCAGAGCGGGCTTTCGCCTTCAAAGTAGAAATCGAAAGCTTCGTCGTCCGAGCGGTTGCGCAGGTGATGGCCCAGATGCCCCTGCCGCAGCAGATGCCACGGCGCGGGAAAAAACAGCGCCAGCACGACACCGGCAGCGGCATTCACCCTGCGATGCGGATGCAGGATACCGTGCTCCGCCTCATGCAGCATGGCATAGGCGGAGTTCATCACGATGCCGTAGCCCGCAGCGACGGCCGCCAGCCACCATCCACTGACATGCGCCGCCAGCCACAAGAGCGTGAGCAGCGCCGCAAGCTGCACGCCGCAAAGGGCGAGATTCAGTCTGGCCGGGATCGGATGAGAAGCGGAGGCCATTTTTCAGCCGGTGAGGAAAGTGTCGAGGAACGCAAGCTCCGGCCACTCCCGCGAGAGCGCCGCGGTGCGCGGCAGGTGGCGGCGCGGATAGAGCGTCTTAATGTAGGCGGTATTGTCCTTCAGCGCGAGCACGGCGCGATGAAATTCTTCCCGCCGCGGCTGAAGATGCGGACACTCCGCCAGCCAGTGATCCACCACATGCAGGCCGGAGCGCTTCGGCAGATGGAAGAACTCGCGCAGCATCCATTTCAGCCAGCCCGCGTTGCACCGCCGCCACCAGCTCGGCGTGCGCCGCCAGAGCCACTCGATGAACAGTTCATCGCGGCGGATGTGCGCGGCTTCGTCCGCCATGTGCCGGCGCTGCACGGCGAGAAAGGCCGGGTCCAGCTCCGCGGCGTGCCGCACAAACGTCCTGCCAAAGTAGAGCGCTCGCTCTTCCGACATGAGTTGCAGCCAGAGCAGCGCCGGCAGCATTTGAATGTGCCGCGCCAGAAAGGACGTGCCGCGCCGCATCGGAGCGGACGCACTGAGCAGGTGATAGTCGGATGTCGCATACCACTCCGGCCGTGCGCTGCGCAACAATTCGCGAAACCATGACGAATGCGCGTTCTCTTCATCCGCAAAGTCCCGCGCCTCCTGCCGCAGCGCCTCATCGGGCGCGATGCGAATGATTTTCGCCAGCGCCGGCTGCCCCATGATCTGCTCGAAGAAGATGGTCTGCTCCAGAAAGTAGAGACCGTGCAGGCGGTTGTAGGCGAAGCGGTCGGCCGGGGCGAGTCCGCTGTAGATCGGCGTCCACGCGAGCGGGGTCAGGCACTCGGGAATGTAGAGGGCCTTCATGGAGCTGGAAACTGCGCGCGCCGTTCTCCCGCCCAGCGCCTCCAGAAAGAAATCATGGACGATGCTGTTACGATTATTCAATCTGGTGTTAAATCTTTGCCGAAAGAATCATCA
>CAZYHO010000172.1:0-4667 GCA_964647495.1 uncultured Akkermansia sp.
ATTTGGCATCCTGATTATCCGTGGTTTTCCGGGTGCAGGCGCGTCCTGGAACCGGTGTCCTGGAACCGGTGAATGGCAGACACCCACTTTCCAATGGGCACAATCGACATCGGCCGCCACGCGGAAGCGATGTCTGCCGGCGAAGGCAGGCACCCACTTTTCAGCCGAGGTCGTGGCGCCTGGCGACGACTCACGGCGGAGGAACCGCGGATAACGCGGATGACGCGGATTGAGGTCGCTATGAGGTGCGGCCTTGCGTGGGTGTCTGGAATTGTCCCTTAAAAGAGTGGAGGCGAGGGGAGTCGAACCCTCAACTAATCCTTTTGAACATGGGCACATCCTTGGATACAGCCGGTAAACACACGCCAAACACACGGATAGAAAATCGCTATCGTGACCCGACCGGGGTGTTCGGGGGCACCTCCCGCGGCTGGAAACGGCAGGGAAAGTCGAATCGCCATCCCCACCCCTCGGTGCCGAAACCGTCCCTGCGGGCCTGATTGACGGGTGAAGGCTCGTCAACTATACTTTGCCCATGTCCCCAGAGGAGAATCCATCTCAAGCCGGCAATCTCGACCACCGGGCCGCGCAGAAGCGCGCCGCCCGCCGGGAGGACCGTCGCCGCCTTGAGGCCGGGGAATCCCCGCAGCTCGTTCAACTGGAGAACTCGGTGATCCGACCCGGTTCCTTTGCCGGTGCGAAAATCGCCAACCTGTGGCAGGCCATGGGGAAATGAGCGAAGGCTACGCGCCCGGCGACTTCGCTGACCCGCTGCGAAAAATCGAGGCCAGCCGGCTGGACTACTTCGTCGAGGGCGGTCAGGCAGTGAACATCTGGGCCGAGGTCTACTCGGCGGCGGCTCCCGGCGTCACCGACCTCGCACCTTTCACATCCAAGGATTGCGACCTCTGGGTGAGTCCCGCACTTTTCAGACAGTTCGAGCAGATTCTCCCCGGGGGCAAACTGATCAAGGCCTCCGATCCCTCCCAAGGACAACTGGGCATCTACACGACCAATGACAACCCGCCTCGGATCATCGACCTGTTCGACGGAGTCTACGGCCTGACCCTGGAAGAGGTGCGCCGCGCCCACGACAGAAGTCTTGTCGTCGATGGTGTCCGGCTGATCGATCCCGTCTTTCTCTTGAAGGCCAAGTGCCACAACTTGGCAACGCTCCCCGACCAAGAGGAGCGCAACGATGCGAAGCATCTCAGGATCCTGATGAAGATCCTCCCCGCCCACTTCGAGGCGCTGCTTGCACAGGCACTTCAGCACGATCCGGTAGCGTCGGACCGAAAACTGCTGAACGAGATCAAGCTGCTGCTGTCATTTCGTGGCGACAAGTGGGTCCGGCGAGCCTTGGAAACAGAGTCAATGTCCCTCGACGCGGCGTTTCCGATAAATCGATTCCGCACCTGCGGCCTGCCGAAGACCGAGGCGCTCGTGAAAAACCAGTGGCCTTTGGGCGATGGCCTATGAGGGGATCCATCAGGGTCCGCACGATCACCCGCGCCGTTGGAAGGAGCGGGCCGCACGGAGTTGCCTCGGATGGATGGCCTTCCCGTCGATCTCAATTTGAGTCACCTCGAATGCGCGTGGATCCGAACGCCTCTCTGAGGTCAAGCACGGCGTGGCGTGGATCGACGCAGGACCTCAAACGGGCGATCATGTCGTGATGGCAGTCTCGGAGGCGTCTCCTGCTTCCGCAGGGACAACACTCGTGGCCTTTGGGAATGATTTTTCTTCGCCGATCTTGTATTCGGCGGTGCCGAATGAAGGCGAATCGAGGAAACCATCGACGTCGAAGTAGCGGTAGTTGTAGGTCGTGGTGCTGAGCCGGTGGAGCGCCTGGTAGATCCGCCGGTAGCTCGCCCCACCGACCGACCAGCGCAGGAGCTTGCAGAGCTGGTAGCGGGTGAAGCGTATCCGCTTCGGCCATCCGGCGAGGTAGCAGAGTTACCGCCTACAATCCTCGGATGAGATTCTCGACGAGGCGAAGCTCCTTCCCGAGAAGGTCATCGTCATCGACGGTCCGGCCGGGCTGGGGGAGGTGACGCGCTCGATCCTGCTGGTCGCCGATGTCGCCATGATTCCCTGCGGGCCATCGGTGCCGGATCTGAGGGCCGCGAGCGACGCGATTCGCGCCCTCGAACAAGTGCACCGGATCCGCGGCGATCTCCCGCGAGGTGCCTTCGTTCCGAACAAGCTTCAGAAAAACTATCGCCTGTCCGACGAGCTGCTCCTGACAGCCAAGACCCTGGGACTCGTCGTGACGCCCGGCCTCGGCCTCCGCCAGGCGTTCGCCGACGCCGCTGGTCAGAAGTCGGTCGTGTGGAGAATGAACCGCCAAGCGGAAACGGCGGCGAGCGAAATCTTCGCCCTGTTCGAGAATCTCTTCGGCAACGGAGGAGGGTGGTAGTTTGGCGACAAAGACGAAGCGACTCTCGATGACGGAGGCCCTGAAAGGGCGGGAGGACGTGATCGCACTTCTGGAAGCCGGAAGGCCCACGGCCCGGAACGAGAATGCGGTCAACCAATTCACGACATCGAAGCAGGACTCCAACTCACTCTTCACGGGCGTCCGGGAGCCGAGGGCGAGTAAAGTTTCACCGGACCGATGTTCGAGTCGAGGGGCATGGAAAATGGCTACCAGAACACACGCGGAACACACGGTTTTTTTACCAAAAACGGCTATTTTCGGCCAATGCGAGGCCGCCAAAAATGGCCACAAAAAACCCGCAACAGGCTCTATTCAAGCTGGTTGCGGGTGATTTGAAATTGGTGGAGGCGAGGGGAGTTGAACCCCTGTCCTATCGCGCATTGACGCCGGTTTCTACATGCATAGCCGGTGGTTGGATTTAAGGCCGGGGGTGGGCAGCGGCACCCGCCTCCGGTCCGATTGACCTGTGGATCTTACCGTTGGAGGCGGTCACCCCCTCCTTCGGCCAGCCTGTGAATTGCACCCCCCGAATGCCCAGGCTGCGCCCGGGGGATGTCGCGGAACTAGGCCGCGAGAGCCATTTGATTATTGGCAGTTATGTTTTTTTGATCCGATGATTAACGAGGCCAACGAATCATCCTCGGCATGCGGCCAGCGCTTCAGCTCAACAGTCGAAACCAAAACGCCCCCTTTGGGTAACGAGGAGTATGCGTCAGGGCGGCGAAAACGCAAGGGGGAGATGCGGGCGAATTATCGGGGCGGTTTGAGCGGGGCGGGCTGCGGGCGGTGGTCGAGCACGCGGCGGGTGGTCCAGACGATCCAGAACGGGATGTTGATGAGGAAGATGAGGGAGGCGTAGACGTTGAAGTCGAAGTTGAGGCGCATGAGCCAGGCGATGACGAAGTGCATGGCGGTGATGCTGAGGCCGATGAGGAGCGCCCAGCCGCGATTGGCGAGGACGAGGAAGCACAGGGCTTCGAGGAGGAGTCCGGCGCCGAGGATGAGGCGAGTTCGGTGCGGGTTTTCGATCATCCAGCGGGCGGCGGGCACGGGGGCGTCGCGTGCGACTTCGGACCTGGCGGGGTTCGAGTAGAATTCCTGGCGGTGGGTTTTGACGAGCTGGACGGACATGTTCGGGAGGTTCTGGATCCAGCGGAAGTCGGAGGCGTCGAGTTTGGAGACGACGGACGTCATGTAGACGCCGGCGATGACGACCTGGCTGTAGTAGATGAGGTAGGAATCGCGGGTGCGGCCGGCGCGGATGGGGAACGGGCGGCCTTTGATCCACCGGTGAGCGACGAAGAAGATGACCACGCAGGTCTGGGCGAGCAGGATCAGGCTGATGATCTGATTGCCGTGGGATTTGTAGCCCTGCGAATTGTGGAACGCGAAAACGGCGCAGTGGATAAGCGTCATGAGCGGCAGCACGACGCCCAGCCCCCACCCGAAAACATACGGCACGCAGAGCAGGGCGAAGAGGCGCGTGACCCACGGCATCACGTCCGGTTTCGCCAGAAATGTGAGGTCGGCCAGGCGGGCGAGGCCGGTCGGCACGTCCTGGGAATCGAACTGAAATGCCAGCCCCCACATCATGGCGAGGGCGAGCGAGGCGAAGCAGAGCCGGGCGATGAACCCCTCCGGCCCGGGGGCGGGCAGCGGACGCCAGACGGGCCTGAGGACGGAGACAAGGGCTTCCTTGACGGTCATGGGGAATCGGAGCTTTGGCGGCTCAGCCTTCGGTCACCAGGTGGGTGCGTTCGGTGAGCCGGCCGTCCGGCTGCCGCTCGATGATCACGCGGTACAACCGGGTGGGTTGCGGCAGCGGGCGCTCGCGATTCTCGGCCCACCGGCGGGCTCTGAGGAGGACCTCGTCACCCACCTTGGCCTCGATATCGGGCGGGGCGTTGCGTTTGACCGAACTGTGCCGCAGCCCGTGTTCCTTCATGGTGTTGTTGAATATTTTGTTGAGTTTGGCCGAGCTGATTCCGACGTGCGGCTGGATGCCGATCGGCGAGTCCTGGGCATCGGCGAGGAAGATGTAGTCTTCCCAGTCCGAGGGATTCGAGTACATCGGGAAATTCGAGAACGGGTACCAATGTTCGTCCAGCATCTGGGTGACGACAATGAAGAGCGGCACCGCCATCACGGGGTGCAGCAGAGCCCGGCGCCACAGCGGCGGCGGCGGAGCGGCAGGAGGAACCGAGGGATCCAGCATCGGCTTCACGGC
>CAZYHO010000172.1:4767-9094 GCA_964647495.1 uncultured Akkermansia sp.
ATGCCTCTTACGAAAGGCGGTTCGCTTTTCTTTCGCTTTTTTTGTCCCTTTTGTCCCTGCGGTCCCTTCAGTCCCTCAGCCTCTCAGTCCCTCAGCCTCTGGCAAATGCATTGCGCGTATTCCTTGCGGTCTGGTGACAGCAGCATTTCCGAAACGATGACCACGCGGCGGGCTCCGGCGGCTTGCACGGCGGGCAGGTTGGCGAGTTTGATGCCACCGATGCAGAAGACCGGGATGGAGACGCGGCGGTGGACTTCCGCGACATCCGCCAGGCCGATGGCCGGCCGGCCGGGTTTGGTGGGGGTCGCGAAGAGTGGGCCGAAGCCGATATAGTCGGCGCCCTCGTGTTCGGCGGCCTCGGCTTGCGGGAGGCTGTGGGTGGACTTTCCGATGATGGCGCCTGGTCCGAGGATTTCCCTGGCGCGTGCCACCGCGGCATCTTCCTGGCCCACATGCACGCCTTCGCAGCCGGTGGCGGCCGCGGTCTCTGGAAAATCATTGACGATCAAGGGAACACCCCAAGCCTGGGCCACAGGGTGAACCGCGCGGACGATCGATTCAATGGCCGCCGGGGTTTCATGCTTTGCCCGGATTTGCAGAAGCCCGACGCCGCCGTCGATCAACTCGCGCGCCACCGCGGGAAATTCCTCGAGGGGCAGGTAGGCCGCATCGAGGATGCCGTAGAGCACGGTCGATCGCCAGCCGGGATGGGCGGTGTGGTCCGGAGCGGAGAGGGATGGCGTGGGGGGCATGGGTTAACGGCGTTTTTTGCCGCCGGGCCGGCCGGTTCGGAAGAGCTTCTTGAACTTCTCCGCGCTTCCGGCATGCGGGTCGAGCAGGGCGGTGTATTCGTAGTCGAAACCCTCGAGTTGCCGGCGCTCGATTTTCTGGTCGATGAGCCGTTCGATGGCCTCGGCGGCTTCGAGTTCATCGGCGGAGAGCAGCGTGAAGGCGTCACCCTCTTTTTTCGCGCGGCCGGTGCGGCCGATGCGGTGGACATAGTCCTCCGGGTTTTCGGGAACCTGGTAGTTGATCACGTGCGTGACACCGGAGATATCGAGGCCGCGCGCGGCGAGGTCGGTGGCGACGATGGCTTCGAAGGTGCCGTCGCGGAAGCCCGCGAGGGCCGCCTCGCGGTCGCGCTGGGAAATGTCACTGTGCATGACGGCGACCTTGTGGCTGGTGGAGGTGGAGAGCACGCCGTAGATGCGGTCGGCCTGCATCTTGGTGCGGGTGAAGATCATGATGCTGTGCCAGTCGGTTTGATCGAGCAGAGCGAGCAGGAGTTGTTCGCGCTGGTCGGCGGCGATCGGATAGAACGAATGGCTGACGGTTTCGGCGGGGGAAAAGCGGATGCCGATCTCGACTTCGGCGGGCGTTTTCAGCGCCCAGTTGGCCAGCGTCTTGATCTGGGCGGGCATGGTGGCCGAAAAGAAGGCGGTCTGGCGCTTGTCGGGACACTGGTCGACGATGCGCCGGACATCGGGCAGAAATCCCATGTCGAGCATGCGGTCGACCTCGTCGAGCACGAGGTACTGGATGCCGGCGAGCGAGACGGTGCCATCGCCGAGGAAGTCGAGCAACCGGCCCGGGGTGGCGACGATGACGTCGATGCCTTCGTGGAGGGCGCGGCGTTGTTTTTCGTAGCCGACGCCGCCGTAGACCGCCACGGTGCGCAGGGCGGTGTGAGCGTTGAATTTATCGAAGGCTTCGACGACTTGGGAAGCCAGTTCGCGGGTGGGCTCGAGGATAAGGACGCGCGGGGTGTGTTGCGGGGCGCCGAGCATCGAAAGGATGGGCAGGCCGAACGCGGCGGTTTTGCCTGTGCCGGTCTGGGAGGCGCCGATGAGATCGCGCCCCTCCAGCATGAGCGGGATGCCCTTTTCCTGAATGGAGGTGGGCGAGGTGTACCCGAGGTCGCGAGTGGCCGCGAGGACGCGGGGCGAAAGACCGAGGGCCTCGAAGGCTTCGGGAAATGGCCCCACGGGCTCGGGCGGCGGTTCGGGCGGCGGGCCGGCGGGCGGGCGCGGGCCGGCGGCGGGTTCTTCGCGGTCACGATCGCGTGGCGGGCGGGCGCCGCGTCCGCCGGCCCGCTCGCCGCGGCGGGCGCGGTCGGGGCGGTCAGGGCGGTCGCGGCGGTCAGACCTGTCAGACCGGTCGGACTGGGCGGGGCGGGAGCGCGGCGGACGGTCGGGGCGCTCCTCGGCGCCGCCGGCGGGTGGTTTGGCGGGAGGGCGGCGCTCCGGGCGCTCCGGGCGGCTCGGCGCCGGCGGCGGCGGTGGCTCGGCGGATGATCGTTGTTTGGGCTGGCGCCCCGGCGTGCCGCGCTGGCGGCGTTCCCGACGCTCTTCCGAGTCGTGAGGTTCGTCGGGGAACATGTCTTTCTTGGTGCGCGAAGGAGGCGAAGCGGCAGGAGCCGACCCCGGGGAAGCCGGGTCGCCCAGCAACCGTTTGAGACCTGAGGTCAGTTTACCAAGAAGGGTTTTTTTGGGCGGGCGGGAATCGGATGATTTTTTCACGGGCGAAATCGGCGGCCAAGGCCAGGCAGAACGGGCGCCGCTTCCGGTGGGTGATTTTTCAGATCCCGGCGCCCGATGAAGAACGCCACATCTTCACCCATTGCCTCCATCACACAAGCAGCACCTTTCACAGGCGGTCACGGAGGTCAGGAGTCGAAGTTCCGCGGGCATAGGGGGACAGGTCCACTGCGGGGCGCCCCGCGGGCATAGGGGGACAGGTCCACTGCGGGGCGCCCCGGAGCCCGTGGCGGCAGGGGGCACCGCGGATTCCGCGGATGCGCGCGGATGGCCGGGGATCGGGGCGTCGTATCGTCCCGGGCGCGCATCCGGCGTGCGGAAGGGCGTGACAAATGGCGGCGGGAGGGGCACTTTTGCGGGACGACGCATGTCCCCGGACGATCCTCAATGGGCGAAGTTTCGCGATGAACTGGTCCGCCTCGCTCGCGATGGGGACCATGACTGGCTCGATCAGGATGAAGTGCGCTCGGTGCTGGCGGACGCGTACCGGAAGGGGCTCGATCCGGCGCTCATCATTTCGTGCCGCGCCGCCACCCGGACGACCGAGGAATTCACGTCGCGGCTGAGCCGGATCGTGCGCGGCGTTCCGGTGCGCATCCTGGTGGTCGACGACGAGGCGTCGTTCGCGTCATTGCTGCGGTTGAACCTGGAGAAAGCCGGATCCTACGAAGTGCGCACCGAGACCGATCCGCGCCGGTGGCGCGAGGCGATGGCGGCCTTTCCGCCGCACCTGCTCATTCTCGACATGGTGATGCCCGGCGTGGACGGCCGGCAAATCCTCGCGGAACTCCGCGGATCCCCGGAAACGAGCCGGCTCCCGGTCATCGTGCTGACCGCGATCCTGCAAAACGCGGAGCCCGAGGCGGTGCACCGCGAAGGCGTGCTGTATTTATCCAAGCCGGTGTCGCTGAAAGCGCTGCTCCATTGCATCGAGGAGCACGTGGCCGCGGCCGGCCTTCAGTGAGGGCGGGCGCCGCGCTGTTTCATCCGCGAAAATGATCATCCGGAGGGCGATTTTCCGCGTCTTCCGCGGCGCCACGGTCGCCACGATCGTCATGGGCGCCCAGCGCGTTGAGTCCGGCGCGAACGACGACGGGGGCCACCGTGGTCAGGAGCGTGCCGACGATCCGGCGGCTGCCGGCCGTGCGCAGGAGGCCGACGACCAGCGGCACAGCACGGGCGGCCACCAGGCCTCCGGCCACGGCCAGAAGCACCCATTTGAGCGGATGAGCGGCCACCTTGTCCTTTACGGCGCGGCCGACGCGCGCGGGCACATCGAGCGACGCGCCGAGGTTTGTGGCCGCCTCGGAAAGCGCGATGCGATTCTCGGCCAGTTCGCGGCGCAGGGCGTTCATGTGTTCGGGGGCTGCAGCCATTTTTGGTCCTCCTGGAATTCGGCGCGGGTTTCGGGGAAAAGCGCGGCCGCGGATCCGCGTGTCTTGAGCCACCATCCGGCCACTCCGGCGGCGACGGCGTGCAGGCCGGCCGCCACGGCCAGCGGGAGCACAGGATCACCGTCCGTCCAGCACCGCGCGGCCCACATGATGAGCGCCCCCCATCCCGCCACATACGCCAACCCGCCGCTCACGACGACGACGACCACAGCGAGCACGATGCGCCCGAGGTGACCGACCGCCATTTTCGCCTCCAGTCCGAAGAGCGCCCACCGCAGCCGCAGATAGCCGAGCACGCGCATGGCGACCGCCTGCAACGACTCCTTGATGCCGGGCGATTCCTCCGATGGAGGCCGGGCACTGGAGGACGAGGGATCTGCGGGCATGGCCATCGAA
>CAZYHO010000173.1:0-9083 GCA_964647495.1 uncultured Akkermansia sp.
TCGGGATGCGGATACGGCACGAGCCACTGGGCGCTCATCGCCATATCGCGGATCGGCTGCGGGACGTCCTCGAATCCCAGATAGGCGCCCGACTGGCGCAGGACGCCCGCGAACGCGCTGACCGTGAGCTTTCCGTCTTTCATCACGGCGGCGACGAGCGGGGGCGGTTCGGAGTCTCCGCCCGGCCGTATGCCGTCGCGCGCCCAGTCCAGTGTGCCGAGCATGGTCTCGAACTCGACCGCGTTGCGGGCGAGATGCATGATCATCGATTGCTGCGGGCGGCGCTGCTTTTCGTCGATCCTGGAGAATTCGGCATGCAGTTCGCGGAGCCTGGGCAGGGCGGGCTCGATCTCGGCGAAAGCGTACCGCTGGCGGCGCGCGGAATGCGGGGTGATTCCGACGAGGCTGACCGCGGCGGGGTCGTCGACGACGAAAAGCGGGTAGTGCCGCGCTTTCTCCGGAAAGAAGAGGACGTCGAGCAGCCACTCGGACGGATTGAGCGTGCGCCGGGTGCCGTCACCGTACTTGAGCCGCAGGGTGCGCGTGCCGTGGAAGCGAAGGAGTTTGTATGAGGCGAGTGTTTCGAGCGGCTTGATGCGGCCTTCTTCCTGGACCGGCATGCGCGCGAACCGGCGGACGGTTTCCTTCGGCCAGGAGGGGAGTTTGTGTTCTTCGGGGATGGCGATCTTGCCGGCGTTGGACAGGATCTCACCGAGCGAGATGCCGAAGATCACGAGGAAGATGGCCAGGACGGGGAGGAGGCGTTTCCAGAGTTTCATGAGCGACGGGATCAAGAGACGGTGGGAAGGGGTTTGCCCTGCGCGGCGGTGGTGGCGCGCTGGCGCGACGAGCGGGTGATGGCCTGGGCAAGTTTCATGGAGAAGTGGAGCAACATGCCAGCGGCGGCCATGATGGTGGCCCAGACCGGCCATTGGTCGGACGGGTTATTGACGACGGCGAAGACGGAAAACATTTCGGAGCGCGGGCGGTCAGGGGTCCACCTTTCGTTGTAGGACGCCTGGAAGAGGGTGTAGCCTTCGTCGCGGAGCGGCTTGTTCATTTCGATTTTGATCGGCTGATCGATTCCGTTCTCGCGTTTGATCACATCGCTGGCGAAGACCTTGGGGCGGCTGATTCCCGGGTGCGTTTCGTGCGTGAATCTGGTCAGGGTGACCGAGAACGGGAGTTCCCAACTCTGGCGCTTGAAGTGGAACGTGAAGACACGGCCGTCCGGGGTGCGGTGCGTGACGGGAGCGGTGGCCACTTCCCAAAGGAGGATTTCTTTTTCGGCACCCCCCGGCTCTTTGATGGTGGCGGTGACGCCAGCCAGGTTGCCTTCGGCGTTTATTTCGGGCGGCCGCGGGCTCAGATAAAACCCGTCGATGACCGGTGTGCCGGGCGGGGGAGGGCGCATGGAGGCAGGCTCGGCCTCGGCGTTCTTGGCATACCGGGTGACGACCAGTTCGAACGGCAGTGAGGCGGCATGGAATGTGCGGGTGCGTCCATCGGCGAGGTCGCCGAACTCGTTCTCGTGAATCATGAGGACCGGGCAGTCGGCATCGCTGACTTCGTCGATTTCGATGACGCGGTCGTGATAACTGGTGAAGAGGCTGCCGGTCTGGCCCTCGTGGAGCTTGAGGTGGCCTTCGCGTTTGAAGAAGAACGAGACGGCGCCGGCCGCCAGCAGGAAGAGGATCGAAAGGTGAGCGATGACGACACCGACGGTGCGCCAGTTCTTGCGGATGCGGATGATGCCGCCGACGAACATGTTGACGAACAGGATCGACATGAGCAAAAACGCGCCGGGCAGCGGGACCTTCAACGGCCCGACGTCCTGGAGGAGAAACCACGAGTCGAAGTACTTCTTCTGCACGTCGTACAGGCTGGTATCGACCTGCGAGATGGTGCCGAGCCAGGTGAGGAGGAGGAGGAAGGAGAGCACGACGACGGCGATGCCGAACGATGCGGCGAAGGCGAAGAGGCGCGCAGGCAGAGAAGGGCGTGCGGCCTTCCGCGGTGAGGGAAGTGACTCGGGCGGTTCGCTCATGAAAGGTTAATGGTTGTATGCCGGAGTCAGCCGGAGCGAGGCGACGAAGGTGTCGAAGTGCGTGGCATGGGCGGCGACGAGATCGGCGGGTCCGGTCAGCTTGACGGTGAAGGTGGTGTCCACGTCGGCGAGGATGACGCCGAGCATGCGGGTGTTGGGCGCCGGGGCAGCGCCGCCAGCGCCGGTGTAGGCGCCCGTGAGGTCGACGAAGGCGGCCGGATGGCCCAGGATGGTTTTGCGCGGCAGCGCGGCCAATTCGTCCTGGCCGAGCGGTGGCTGGGCCATCTGCTGGCGCCAGCGGTTGACGTTTTCCAGTTCGCTTCCCCGGCTCTCGGAGACGTAACATTCGCCTTCGCCGGCCGGTCCGAAGGCAAAGTTGATGAGGCGGAATTGGGTGGCCGGGATTTCGATCCAGCCGGGCGGCAAGGTCCAGCGGTACTTCTGGGTGGCCGGCAAGCTGTCGATGAGCGGGACATCGAGCCTGGGCGCCTTTTCGACGCTATGGCGCGGGCGCGACAGGGTGATCTCGACGCGATCGGCCGGGCGGCACGAAACGGCGGTGGCGGTCACGAGGAGGGCGAGGAGGCACAGGCTGATGGGGTGTGTGGGCATCCGGTGTCACTTCAATTCGTCGGGCAACTGCGCGTCCTTGACCTTGAGGGCGCCGTCGGCTCCGGCGGTGACCCACCACTTGAGCAGGTCGATTTCCTTGGCGGTGGGCTGCGGTTTGTCTTCGGGGGGCATGGCGTCGTCGTGATCTCTGGGGAGGAGGAGGCGCTTGAGGACGGAGCTTTCGTCCGGCTTGCCTGGCACGATGCCGGGTCCGCCATCGTCACCGCCTTTGACGAAAAGCTCCAGCGTGTGGGCCTGGAATCCGCCGCGTTTCTTTTCATCGCCGTGGCAGCCGTAGCACGTGCGCTCCAGGACGGGGGCAATGCGCGAGGTGAAGAAGCTGGCTTCGGGATCGGCGGCGGCCGGTTCCGGAGTGGGTTCGGGGTCGGCGGCGGGCGTGGCGACGACGGGAGTGATGGCCGGGCGTCCGATTTCGGTGTCCCAGCCGAGGTTGATGATGACGTTCGGATTGGCGGCGTGGAGTTTCTCGGCGCCTTCTTTCGTGGCCTTGCTTTCCCAGGCGTAGAGGCGGCGCAGTCCTTTGAGGGCGTGGAGTTTTTCGAGGCCGGCATCGGTGACCTGGGTGTTGAAGAGGTTGAGGTACTCGAGGTTTTCGAGACCCAGGAGGTGATCGAGCCCGGCATCGGTGAGGGCGGTGTTTTCGAGCCGGAGGCGTTGCAGGTCGGTGGCGCCCGCCAGCGTGGCGAGCCCGGCGTCAGTCACCTTGGTGCGGGCGAGGTTGACGTCGGCGAGGTGGCCGGCGATCGGGGCGAGCTTGGCGAGGGCGGCGTCGTCGAATTTGTCGGCCACGTTGACGGCGGTGAACATGAGGCCGGTGTCGCTTTGCGAGAGCTGGAGGACGGTGACGCCGAGTTCGGTGGTGATCGCGGCGATGGCGTCCTTGGTCGCCTGGTCAAGCTCCTTGGGCGCGATGAGCGGCCTGACGGCGGCGACGGCGGGCGCCTCGACTTTCAGGACGGCGAGTTCAAGCGCGACCGGCATCAGGTCGGCGGGCACACCGGCGTCCTTGACAGGCACGTCGGGCTTGGCGCCGTCGTCGATCCACCACTTGATGAGGGCGAGTTCCTTTTCGGTATGCTGGGGTTTGTTCGACGGCGGCTTGTGGTCGTCGTGGTCGAGAGGGAGAGCCATGACGCCGTAGATCCAGCTTTCGGCCGCGTTGCCGGGCACGATGCCTGGTTTGCCGCTTTCGCCGCCCTTGGTCATCGCCTCGAGCGAGGTCATGACGAGTTTTGCCTTCGGCTTGTCATCGGTGTGGCAGCTCAGGCATTTGCTCTCGAAGATCTTGTTGATGACGCCGGAGAAGATCGGCTGATCTTCCGGGGTGTCCGCACGCAGCGGATGGCCGGCGAGGGCGGCAGTGAGGACGGCGAGAGGCGCGAGGCGGGCGGCATTCATGGTGGATCGGGCAAGGGTGGTGGCTTGGAGAAAGGAGAAGAAAATGAGCGGAAGGCAGCTTCCAACGTCCGGGGGGCGGCTGCCAAGTCAAGCCGAGGGCACGCTGCGGAGTCCCCAAGCGTCTCTAGTGCCGCGCCCGAGGGCGAATCGCTCATTTCCCGGCGACGCGAACCACGACATTGTCGGTCACGGTGATGCCGATGGCCCCGCGGTTCTTGATGTCGTATTCCGCCCAAACGACCTCGATTTCGAGTTTGCGCAGGCGGAGGGCGGGTTTGAGATGGACGAAGGCGACGGCCTGGTCGGCTTTTTCGATGGACTCGTGGACGGAGAAGAGGAGAACGCGGCTGTCCTTGGTGCCGCGGGTCAGGTCGTACACTTTTTCGCGGGTGACGCCTTCGATCGTGAAGCGTTTGGCGTAGACGCGCCCCTGGCGGCCGTCGCGGTAGATCATGTGGTAAATGTTCGATTCCTCGCCGCGCTTGAAGAGGGCGACGTGCAGCGGGTCCGGCCCGACGAAGGTCTTGTCCGTCGCCTTGAAGACTGAAAAAGTCCCATCCCGGCGGAAGACGATGAATTCATCGAGCCGCGAACATTTGTCGATGATCTCGCTGCCGCGTTTCAGGCCGTATCCGACGAATCCGCCTTCGCGGTCGACCATCAGGTTTTCGGTGGCCACGGCGGCCTGCTTGGTGTCGACGCGGCTGAAGCTGGCGATTTTGGTGCGGCGTTCGCGGCCGGCGCCGAATTTTTTCTTGAGTTCGGTGAACCAGCGGACGGCATGCTTGGTGAGCTGGGCGAGGTTTTTTTTGACCTCGGCCATCTCGTCCTCCAGGGCGCGGATCAATTCGTCGGCCTCGAAGCTGTTGTACTTGGAGATCCGCTTGATGCGGATTTCGGTGAGGCGCGCCACGTCGTCGTCGGTGACCTCGCGTCGCAGGCGTTTGAGGTACGGTTTGAGGCCCTTCCAGATGGCGGCCATGACGGCCTCCCAGGTCGTGCACTCCTCGATGTCACGGTAGATGCGGTTTTCGATGAAGATTTTCTCCAGGCTGGAAAAGTGCCACTTTTCGTCGAGTTCGCCGAGCCGGATTTCGAGTTCGCGTTTGAGGAGCTGGCGTGTCTGGGCGGCGCAGTGGCGGAGGATGTCGTGCACCGAGAGGAAGTGCGGTTTGTCGTCCATGATCACGCACGCATTGGGCGGGATGGACATTTCGCAGTCGGTGAAGGCGTAAAGCGCCTGCTCGATTTGCTCGGGGTCGGTGCCGGGGGCGAGGTGGACGAGGATTTCGGCCTCGGCGGCGGTCAAATCCTCCACTTTCTGGATCTTGATCTTTCCCTTGTCGTTGGCGGCGACGATCGATTCCTGCAGGGCGCCGGCTGTCGTGCCGAAGGGAATCTGGGTGATGCGCAGGAGGTATTTTTTTTTCGGGTCGAACTCGATTCTGGCGCGCACACGGACGCGGCCGCCGCGGAGGCCCTCGTTGTACTCGGAGGCGTCCATGATCCCGCCAGTCGGGAAATCGGGCAGCAGTTCGAACGGCTCGTTGCGCAGCGCGGCGATGCACGCGTCGCACAGCTCGATGAAATTGTGGGGGAGGAGCTTGCAGGCGAGACCGACGGCGATGCCCTCCGCTCCCTGGGCGAGGAGGAGCGGGAATTTCATCGGCAGCGTGACCGGCTCGCGATTGCGGCCGTCGTAGCTCGCGGACCAGGACGTCGTCTTCGGGTTGAAGGCGACTTCGAGCGCGAACTTGGTGAGGCGGGCCTCGATGTAGCGGGGCGCGGCCGAGTTGTCGCCGGTGAGGATGTTGCCCCAGTTGCCCTGGGTGTCGATCAGGAGTTCCTTCTGGCCGAGCCCGACGATGGCTTCGCCGATGGCGGCGTCGCCGTGCGGGTGGTATTTCATCGTGTTGCCGATGATGTTGGCCACCTTGTTGTACCGGCCGTCCTCCATCTCCCACATCACATGGAGAATCCGGCGCTGCACAGGCTTCAATCCGTCGTCGATGTGCGGGACCGCGCGCTCGAGGATCACGTAGCTGGAATAATCGAGAAACCAGTTCCGGAATTGTCCCGCGACACCGGGCGCATTCGGGTCGTAGGGCGCCAGGTGTCCCGGCGAGGCGGCGACGGTGGGCATCCCCTCCGCATCCACGGCATCCGGCTCGCCGGCCGGCGCGGGCGCGGGCGCGGCAGCGGCCGGGGTGTCGAAGAGTTCGGGTTCGTCGGCGGTGGAGCGTTTTTTGCGGGCGGGCATGCGGCGGTCGGGATGCAGGCGTCGGCGGGGAGATGGTTCGGATCGGTTAAGCATCTTTCGCCGGCCGCCGCCATCGCTCAAGCGGGGATTTTGCCGCGTCGCCGTCAAGTGCCCGGTCAACACCCCGCCTGGATCCCGCCCGCGGCAGCCCCTATGGCCGCCGTGCCGCGGAGATTCGTTCAGAATGCCGGAATATCGACATTGCCGGAAGATCGTGGATCGCCCGTAATTTGACTGTCCCTATAGGGGTTTTACCCCGTAATTCGTCTGTCGCCCTATGGTCGAGGTGGGGGCGGATTCGCGGCTTGTGCCGGGGGCGGGGGTGGGAATGATGGGGGATGGCACACCCCCTGTTACTGACGGTGGTCGGTCCGGACCGGCCGGGATTGGTTGAACGCGTGGCTGGTCTGGTTGCGGCGCACGACGGCAACTGGCTGGAGAGCCGGCTTGTGCATCTGGGCGGGCACTTTGCCGGGGTGGCGCGGGTGGAAGTGCCGCCGGAGCGGCAGGAGGCGTTGCGGGCGGCGCTGGACGGACTGGAGGAGGAAGGGATGAGCGTGACGGTGACGGCGGCCGGTCCGGAAGCTGCTTCGCCGACGCGGGTGGTGCAGCTCGAGGTCGTCGGTCTGGACCGCCCGCGCATTGTGAGCGAGATCGCGTCGGTGATCGCGCGGCGCGGGCTGAATGTCGAGGAGTTCAGTTCCGAGGTCACGAGCGCGCCGATGACAGCCGAGCCGCTGTTCATGGCGAAACTGCGGATTGCGGCCCCGCCCGAGGCCGATCTCGCCGCGCTGCACGCCGATCTGGAACGACTTGCCGGCGAATTGATGGTGGAGGTGAGCTGGGAGGACGGCTGAGCAGTTTCGGGGGAGTGCCGATTGGCTCAAGCGAGCACGTCGGGGATGACGTGGGCGAGGTTGGCGACGCCTGTGAGGCGTTCGAGGCGGCCATTGATGTGAAAGGCGAGGGCTTCGTGATCGATGCCGAGGGCCGCGAGGATGGTGGCGTGGAGGTCGCGGAAGGGGCAGGGGCGGTCGACGGCCATGAGGCCGATGTCGTCAGTGGCGCCGATGCGGCCTGGCTGGATGCCGCCGCCGGCGAGCCAGACGGTGAAGCCGGCGGCGTTGTGCTGGCGGCCGCGGTTTCCCTGCATCATCGGGGTGCGGCCGAATTCGCTGGCCCAGACGACGAGGGTTTCGTCGAGCAGGCCGCGTTGTTTGAGGTCGTCGAGCAGGGCGGCGACCGGCTGGTCGGTCCAGCGGGCGCGCGGGGTGTGATTTTCGACGAGTTTGTCGTGGGCATCCCATCCGTCCTTGTCGGGCATGTCGTAAAGCTGGACAAATCGCACGCCGCGCTCGACGAGGCGGCGGGCGAGCAGGCATTTGCGGCCGAAGCCGGCGAGGCGCGTTTCGTTGTCGTCGATGCCGTAGGCCTGGCGGAGGTACGCGGGTTCGGAGTCGAGGGATCCGACGTCGAGCGCGGCGGCCTGCATGCGGTAGGCGAGTTCGTAGCTGGCGATGCGGGCGTCGAGTTCGGTGGCGCCCGGGTGGGTGTTGCGGTGGGCGAGGTTGAGGTCGCGGATGAGGTCGAGCGAGGCGCGCTGGCCGTCGGCGAATCCCGGAGGAGGGAGGAGGTCGAGGACCGGTGTGCCGGAGTCGCGGAAGCGGGTCGGCTGGAAGGCGGCCGGGAGGAATCCGTTTGAATAGTTGGCGGCGCCGCCGAGGGGACCGGCGTCGAAGAGCATGACGTAACCGGGGAGGTCCTGGTTTTCCGAACCGAGGCCATAGGTGACCCAGGATCCGAGGCTGGCTTTGCCCGCGCGGACGTCGCCCGTGTGCATCTGGTAGCTGGCGGGCGCGTGGTTGTTGCTGTCGGCCTGGAGGGAGTGGATGAAGCAGAGACTGTCGACGTGGCGCGCGATGTGCGGGCAGAGGTCGCTGAGCCACATGCCGCTTTGGCCATGGCGGCTCCACTGGAACGGGCTGGCCATCACCTTGTTTTCGCAGCCGTGGAAGACGTTGGCGAACCGGGTGGCCTCGACCGCCTTTCGGATCGAATCCGGGACCGGCTGGCCGTCGAGATCGGCGAGAGCCGGCTTGTGGTCGAAGAGGTCGATCTGGGACGGCCCGCCGACGAGGAAGATAAAGATGACGGATTTTGCGCGCGGGGCGAAGTGGGTGGGGCGCGCGCGAAACGGCTGGAGCGGGTCGATGTTCGGGACGCGGGGCGCGGGAGCGGCGGCGGCACGTGGCGCGGCCAGTGCGCCGAAAGCGGCGGCGCCGAATCCGCCGCCGATGCGGTGGAGAAAGTCGCGTCGCGAGAGGTGGCGTGGTGAAACGAACACGAGGCAGCCTACCGGAAGAGCGGTCGCATGCAATCGCCGCGAATAGATTGACTGTCCCCCTATGGAGGCCCGAGGCAGCCTACCGGAAGAGCGGCCGCATGCAATCGCCGCGAATAGATTGACTGTCCCCCTATGGAGGCCGTCCACGCCACGCCAAAAGAGGTGGCGCGGCCTCGCGGGGAGATTTCTGTGCCTTCGCGGGAGATTTTTGAAAGATCCGGCGGAGTGCCGGCGTTGATGGGTCGGCTCGCGGCTCCCCCGTCCCGGGCATCACCGGCTGACAGCCCAGCAAAATCACAGTCTCATGCCTGCCGCCTGCTTGGACAAACCGCGGGGAGCGACTAGAGTGCGCTCCATGCGATCCGCCCCCGCCGCCGCCGACAAGACCGGCCCGCACACCG